>JAJRTI010000556.1 GCA_024278415.1 Planctomycetota bacterium
AGTGTGGCACCGGCACCTGCAAATCAAGGACGGTATCGTGCACCCCGCGGAGCGCTGCCCCAAGTCCGCGCAGGCGTTCCGCGGGCGCAGCGACGTCACGCACACCGCGTTCGTCGCGGATCGCACGATCGAATACATCCGCCAGCACCGGTGCGAGCCGTTCATGTGCATCGCCGGCTTCTACTCGCCCCATTCGCCGTGGGTCGCGCCACAGGAGTTCCTCGACCTGTATGATCCCAACGCGCTCACGATCCCAACCTTTCCGCCAGAGCTGGAGGCCCGACGCCGGCGGGACGGCGCGTTTTCGGACGACGAGTTGCGCGACGTGCGCCGAGGCTACTACGCTATGGTGAGCGAGGTCGACCACCACGTGGGCCGCATCCTCGCCGCGCTCGACGAGCTTGGCATCGCGGAGAACACCCTCTGCGTATTCACCTCCGACCATGGCGAATGGCTAGGCGAACACCTGCACTACGGCAAGGGCATGCCCGCCCACGACTGCATCAGCCGCGTCCCGCTCCTCTGGCGCTGGCCGGCCGGCATCGCGCAGCCCGGCCGCGTCGAGAGCGGCTTAGTTGAAGGCGTCGATTTAATCCCAACTCTTATCGAGGCCGCAGGTATCCCCGTGCCCGGCCATCTCCAAGGCCGCTCCATCTTGCCCGCGCTCCAAGGCGAGCCCTTCCCCGGCCGCGAGGCAGCCCTGACCGAGGGCCTCGGCGCGAAGACGCTTCGAACGGATCGCTTCCGCTACGTTGCGCACGCCAACGGCGCCGAAGCGCTCTTTGATCTTCACTCCGACCCCGGCGCGTACCACGATGTCGCGAAAGACGCGTCGTACGCGGACGCACTCGCAGACATGCGGCATAAGATGCTCACGCATCTGATCGAGGCCGAACGGCAGTTGCGGAGGGAGTGGACGTATTAGTCGTTCGTCATTAGTCATTAGTCATTAGTCATTAGTCATTCGTGAGCCGACCATGAATATCGCTGTATCGACTGCATCCTTTGGGCGTCCGCTCAATGACGGCCGGTTGCATATCCTCGATTTCCCGAAGATGTGCGAAGGCTTCGGGCTGGAGGCCATCGAGCTGAACGACTTCGCGATCAGAGATGACATGGAGGTGGTGCGGGAACTCAAGCGCCGCGCCGCGACATGTGGCATCGGCATCTGCGCAGTCGCGGCTGAGAGCAACTTCTACCGCGTGTCGGACGAAGAGATCGAGCAAGAACAGCAGCACCTGATCGAGTACCTCGACATCGCCTACTACCTCGGCGCCCCGCTCCTAAGGGTGGACACCTGCCCGTATGGCAAAGGCCTCCCCGAGTCGATCATGCCCGATGGCGTGACGCACGAGACGGCCTTCGACGCGGCCGTGCGCACGTGGCAGGCCATCATGCCCACGGCCGAAGAAAAGGGCATCACCTGTGTGGTCGAGAACCACGGCGGCATCTCGCGCACGTCGGCCGATCAGGTGCGCCTCGTCGAGGCCGTGGGTTCGGAGCGGTTCCGCATCAACCTCGACACGGGCAACTACCACGCCGACCCCATGGCCGGCGTCGACCCGTTCGAGGACGTGCTCGACGCGATCGACCGCGTCGCGCCCTACTTGGCGTTCTGCCACGCGAAGGTGTGGGACATGACCGACGACCTCATCGAGCCCACGCTGGACTACGACGCGATCTTCGAGCGCTTCGCCCGGCACGGCTACCGCGGGCCAGTGTCCATCGAGTTCATGGGCCCCGCGGATCCCATGGACATTATGCCGCGGTGCGTGGAGATGATGAAGACATTCCGAGAGAAGCACGCCCGTTCGTAGTCGTTCGTAGTGCGCCCCGTAAGGGTCGCCTATGTGCGGGAGGCCCTCACGGGCCTCACTACCAACGAGCGGCGAACAGATGAAACCGCCTAAAGGCGGGACACCGACAATCGAACACCGACAACCGCCCTTGGAGCCACCCAATGCCCCTGACCCCACGCGAGAACTTCCTGCGCAACATTACTATGACCGGGCCCGAGTGGACGCCTTGCCACGTGAGCGTTTCCGCGGCGTCGCGTTACCAGCTCCGCGAGGAGTTGGAGGACGTGATGGCGCGGCATCCCCTCTTCTTCCCCGGGTTCAAGAAGGGCCAAGTCGAGTACGACAACTTCCAGTTCAGCAACGCGTACCGCGCGGGCGAGCGCTACACGGACGCGTGGGGATGCGTGTGGGAGACGCCGACCGACGGCATCGAGGGCGTCGTGATCGAACACCCGCTCGCGGACTGGGACGCGCTCGACACGTACGAGGCGCCGGACGCGCGCGTGCAGCTCGACCGTGCACCCATCGACTGGAAGGCCAAGCGCAAGAGCCTCGAAGCCGCGCGGGAACAAGGCGGGCTCACGTCGGGCGGCCTTGCACACGGGTTCATGTTCTTGCGCCTGGAGTATCTGCGCGGGTTCGAGAACCTCATGATGGACATGGCCACGGACGAGCCGCGGCTGTGGAAGCTGTGCGACATCGTGCACCATCACAACCAGACCATCGTGCAGAACTACCTGGCCATTGGCATCGACCTCCTCAGCCTCGGCGAGGACCTGGGCACCCAGACCGCGTCCATCATCAGCCCAGCCATGTTCCGCAAGTGGCTCCTGCCCTACTACCGCCGGCTCATGCAGCCCGCGCGCGCGGCCGGCGCCCACGTGTCGTTCCACAGCGACGGATACACCATGGAGTTGTTTGACGATCTCATCGACGCGGGCGTGACCATGGTCAATCCCCAAGACCTCTGCCACGGCATCGACAACCTCGCCAAACATCTCAAGGGCCGCGTGTGCATCAAGCTCGACATCGACCGGCAGACCATCGTGCCGTTCGGCTCGCGCAACGACATTCGCGAGTTGATCAAGGAGGAGTTCATGAAGCTCGGGTCTCCGCAGGGAGGCCTCGAGTTCATCTGCGGCATCTACCCACCGACTCCACCCGAGAACGTGGATGCGGTGTGCAGCGCGCTGGAGGAGTTCAGGACGTACTGGTTCGACGGCCGCGCCCGAAGCGGAGGCTGACCGCGCGCCGCCTTGTCACCTTGTCACCTTGTCACCCCCTCACCCGCTCACCCCCTCCCGCGCCGGCGAATCTTCTGCACGCACTTCCCGCCGCCCTGCACGTCCGTGGTGATTTCGAACGGCGTGCCCTCCGCGAGCGTCTCGTTGATCACGACCGTCTGCCGGCAGAACGCGGGATCGATCTCCACACCCTTGCGTTCGAGGTATGCGACGGCCGGGCAGCGATGCACCGTGAGCGTCGCGTTGTCGCCGTCGCGGTCGAGCGTGTACTCGCCGCCCTCGCGATCGAAGAAGTAGGTCCAGTGCTCCACGAGTTGGCTTGGATCGCCCTTCTGTAGATCTTCATGGATCGACCGATACACGTCTCTCGCGGTGCGTCGAAACGTCTCGTCGAGGAAGTCGCCGCCATGGGTCTTGCGCAAGTACGCGATGGTGCCGTTCGTCGTGCGGTGAAAGTCCATGTGGACTTGCCCAGTCTCGCGGTATCTCATGGGAGCCATCCTGATTGAGGCCAACTTCCGTTTAGTGTCTCAGGCGCGTTCGATGCGAATGGGTCAAGCATAGCCCCAGGCCGCGGGGGCTGCAAGGGGCCGGACCGCCCGGCTTGCGTCCCCACTCCGGGGCCACTACAATGCCTCGCCATGAGACGACGAGAACCCACCAGCGACCACGCGCTGCGCGCGGCGGTCGGGGACGCGTTCGCAAACTTCGTGGACGTGATCGCGGACGAATCTTCCGCGCGCAAGGCCCCGCGTGAGCGCATGGCCGCGTTCATGGTCGCGCGCGCGGTGTATGGGGCGGAGGACGACGAGCCGCGCGAGACTTGCCCGGTCGAACGCCCTGTTTGGCAGCGCTGCGCGCCGCTGATCGCGTCGTGGCGCATCCGGCTTGGCGAATTCGCCGACTCCTCCACGGACGCCGCGGGCGCGGTGTACCAGTACTGCCTCACCGCCGCGAGCCGCAAGCGCGAGGGCGTCTTCTACACCCCGGACCTTATGGCGCAGTTGCTCGCAGAGGAGGCGATCAAACGCCTCCCGAGCGACAAGCCCCCGCTTGTGCTCGACCCGGCGTGCGGCAGCGGCCGGTTTCTTATTGCGGCATACCGGCTCATCCAGGAGCGATGGGGGCTGTCGGCCGAGGACGCGCTGACGCGGCTGCGCGGCGTCGAGCTGGACCCCTTCGCGGCCGCGCTGACGCGGCTGGCGCTGCTGCGCGAGGCAGGCTTGCCCTTGGACCGCGTCGACGCAGCCCGCATCGTCGAGGCGCACGCGCTTCTCCCAAGAGCGCAACAGACCGGCCAATTGTCCCTGGGTTTCGAGGCTGATGACGACGCGGAGCGCCCGGACCTCGTTGTCGGCAACCCGCCCTACGGCGCCCGGGTCACCGACAAGGAGGCCGAGCGCTACCGCGAGCAATACGAGCTTGCCGCGGGCCGGTTCGACGTGGTCAGCCTGTTTGTCGAACTCGGCGGCCGCGCGCTTCGGGAGGGAGGCGTGCTCGCCTACGTGCTGCCGCACGCGTTCACGCGCTCCGGCGGGTACGCGGCCACTCGTGAATGGCTGACGGCCCACGGCTCCGTCGCCGCGCTCGTGAACATTGGCCGCGACTTCCCGGAGATCGACCTGGACACCTGCGCGCTCCTGTGGCGCAAGGGCCCAGGCGATGCCACTGCGACGGGCTTCGAGGCGCGCGGCCACCGGCTCGTGCGCGTGGGCGAAGTGGAAAGCGGCTTCTACCGCGGCCGCCGCGTGTGGCCCATCTATATCACGAAGCAGAACGTCGAGTTAGCTATGCACCTGGAGGGCGGGGACTCGCAGCCGCTGGAGTCGCTCGCGAAGATCCGCCGCGGTGCGACCATCAAGGGCATGAGCAAGCTCATGCAAGGCCTGGAGCCCGGCGACGGAGTGCCGGTCGTGCGCGGGCGCAACGTGAAGCCATACGCCAACATCGCGGAGATGCCACTGGGCTGCGTGGACGAGGCCGACCTGCCCGACGAGGCCCGGCGGTTCATCACGACCGAGCGCACGCTCGTGGTCCAGAACATCGGCGACCGCCTCAAGGCCACGCTTTGCCCGGCCGGCGTGTTGCCTATCGACACGGTGAACGTGTTCCACGTGCGCGACCCCGGCCTGATGTGCTACCTCGCCGCGTACCTCAACAGCGCGCTCGTGGGCCGCTACGTGCGGGACATGATCCTCAACCGCGCGACACTCACCGTGCACTTCGACGCGCCCACCATTGGCAATCTGCCCGTGCGCGTGCCGGGGCCGGTCGACTTGGACTACTTCGACCGCGTCGTGCCCATGCTGATCGACGAGCCGGATCCAGACACGCTCGGCGAGGTCGAGGCGCGGGTGTGCGAGATCTGCGAGGTGGGTCGTGTATAGCTGCGGCGAAGATCTCGAATGTTGCACAGTCGCACTGAACGTGCGATAATTGATCCGCGGCCGGCAAGCGTCATTTCTTGGTTTAAACATCTTCATAGGTGTTGTCATGCCCGCACTCAAAGAACGCTTCCTAATTGACCAACAAGGAAACCGCCTTGGGGTCGTCATCGACATCGAGGATTACAGACGCGTGCTTGAAGACCTCGAAGAACTGGAGTCCATCCGCGCGTATGATGAGGCGAAAGCGTCCAAGGACGAGATCATCCCGTTCGATCAAGCGATAAGGGAAATCGAACGAGACCGCCAATGAGCTATCGCATTGGCATCATGTGAAGGGCACAGAAGGAGCTTGCCAAGCTGCCAGAGGACATGTACGCGGCTGTGCGAGACGCCATCGTTGGGTTAGCGGAGACCCCCAGGCCGGCCGATTGTCGCAAGCTTGTGGGCCGAGAAGGATGGCGGATTAGAGTCGGGTCTCACAGGGTGATTTACGAGATCGACGACAGGGCGGAATCCTTGACAATCCTGCACGTGGGCCATCGACGGGACGTCTACCGCTAAGCGACCGCTCAGAACAGTTCCCCTTGCCCGCCCTTCTTCGGCTTCTTCTCGCTCTGCTTCTCCCCCTGCCCGCCGATCATCGCCAGGAACTCCTCCTCACCAATCACCGGCACGCCGAGTTGCTGCGCCTTGTCCAGCTTGCTCTGGCCTGGCGACTCGCCGGCGACTACGTAGTCAGTCTTGCTGCTCACGCTCGAAACGGCCTTGCCACCAAGCTCCTTGATGCGATCCTGGGCCTCTTGGCGCGAGAAGCCGGAGAGCGTGCCGGTCACCAGGATCGACAGCCCCGCCAACGGTGCATCGCTGGACGTTTCGCTCTCAACCGGCTCGGCCTCCATCTTCACGCCCGCGTCCTTCAGCTTGCGCAGTACTTCCTCGGTCTGAGGCAGCTTGAAGAACTCGACCACGCTCCGCGCCATCACGTCGCCGATGCCCAACACGAGCTTGTGGGTGATGGGTCTGATGTGCTTCGGGTACGCCGCGTCGAGCAACAGGCGATTGAGCCGCTGAAGCTCTTTGTCGTTCAGCGACGACCGCTCACGCGCGAGCAACGCCTTCGCCTCGTCTGAGAGGTCCGCGCCGGCCAGCCCGGCCTCCTCGCACAGATTCTCCCGCTTGAGCAATCCGTTCAGCGCCTTCAACACCACCTCGCGTGCGCTGTCGGCCAGGAGCGATCCGTGCGCGAGGTCCTGGACCGCGGCGCGCACCTTCTTGAGCCGAAGCTTCTCCCAGATCGTCTTGCCCGGCTCCTCGCCGGCGTCCTGCTGCCGCAACAGCTCTTGGCTGAACGAATCCGCGATGTCGTCTGCCTGAAAGCTCGAATCGCCGGCTAGCTCCCGCTCCGTCGCGGCTTTCAGTTCGTCCATGGACGCGTAGCACTTCGCCAAGTCTTCGGCCACGGTGACGCCGATATGCCGGATGCCGAGCGCGGCGATGAGTTTGGCCAGGCCGCGGCCCTTGCTTGCCTCGATCGCGTCGAGGAGGTTGCGCGCAGACTGCTCCCCCATGCGCTCCAGCGCGGCCACGTCCTTGAGCTTGAGGGAGTAGAGGTCGCCGTAGTCCTTCACGAGTCCCTTGTCCACAAGCTGCTCGACCACGGCCGGGCCGAGGCCCTCGATGTCCATGGTCTGCCGGCCGGCGAAGCCGAGGATGCGCTCCTTGATCTGCGCGGGGCAAAGGGGGTTGTGGCAGCGATAGTACACTTCGCTCTCCGCGCGCTCGACCGGGCCGTCGCACGCCGGGCACGCGGCCGGCGGCTCGACGGGCTTTTCGTCGCCGGTGCGCTTCTCCGCGACCACGCCGAGCACTTGGGGGATGATCTCGCCGGCCTTCTGCACGGTCACGTGGTCGCCCACGCGGATGTCCTTGCGCTCGACCTCGTCGAAATTGTGGAGCGTGGCCCGGCTCACGGTCGTGCCGGCCAGCCGCACCGGCTCCAGGTTCGCCACCGGCGTGATCGTGCCCATGCGGCCCACCTGGAAGTCCACGCTCTTGAGCTTCGTGACCGCCTGCTCCGGCGCGAACTTGTACGCGCACAGCCAACGCGGGGCTTTGGCCGTGGAGCCAAGCGCCTCGCGCTGTGCGAACGAGTCGACCTTCACGACGATGCCGTCCACCTCGTACGGGAGGCCGTGGCGCTTTTCGTCCCACTCCTCGCAGCAGGCGAGCACCTCGTCGATGCTGTGGCAGACGGTGTAGTCAGGGTTCACCGGCACGCCCATGGCCTTGAAGCGCTCGAAGCACTCCTGGTGCGTGGCCACGTCGAAGCCCTCGGAATCTCCAATGCTGTGCGCGAAGAAGCGCAGGCCGCGGGCGGCCGTGATGCGCGGGTCGAGCAACTTGAGCGACCCGGCGGTCGCGTTGCGGGGGTTCTGGAAATGCGGCTCGCCGGCAGCCTCGCGCTCCTCGTTCACGCGCGCCAGCTCCGCGTTCGGCATGTAGATTTCCCCGCGCACTTCGAGGAACGCCGGCGCGTGGTCCAATCGCAACGGCACGTCTCGCACGGTGCGCACGTTCTGCGTCACGTCGTCGCCCTGCACGCCGTTGCCGCGCGTGATCCCGCGCACGAGCACGCCCTCCTCGTACCACAGCGCCATCGCGACGCCGTCAATTTTCAACTCGACCACGTACTGCACGTCGCGGGTCTTGAGCCATCGCTTGACGCGCGCGTCGAACTCCCGCAATTCGCCGTATGAGTACGTGTTGTCGATGCTGAGCATGGGCTGGCGGTGCTTGACCGTCTCGAACTTGCTCAGCGGCTCTCCGCCCACGCGTTGGGTGGGCGAGTCCGGGGTGACGAGTTCCGGGTGCTCGGCTTCGAGCGCCTCCAGCTTCTTCATGAGCTGGTCGAAATCGTAGTCGGAGATCTCCGGCGCGGCGTCCACGTAGTACTTCCGCTCGTGGTAGCGGATCGTGTCGCGCAGCTTCTCGATCTCAGCCCTGGCGTCTTTGTTGCTCATCGGGGGTGCACATAGCTGAGCGGCGGCAGGCGGAGTTCCCGGCATTCCCGCATGCTGGCGCATGCGGGAATGCCTGCCGGCAACCATCGGCCTTCAGCCGTCATAGCCTTTCGGATGCGCCTGATGCCACCGCCACGCGGTCGCGATGATCTCGTCGAGGCTCGCGTGCTGCGGCTGCCAGCCCAGTTCTTGGATGGCTTTGTCCGAGCTGGCCACGAGCATGGGCGGGTCGCCGGGCCGGCGGTCCGCCTCGACCGCTTTGATCGGCCGGCCCGTGACGCGCCGCGCGGTCTCGATCACCTCTCGCACGGAATAGCCCATGCCGTTGCCGAGGTTGTAGGTGCGGAACTCGCTCGGCTGCACTTGCTCCATCGCGAGGATGTGCGCGTCGGCCAGGTCGTCCACGTGGATGTAATCGCGCACGCACGTGCCATCGGGCGTGTCGTAGTCCGCGCCGTACATGGCCACCTGGCCGCGAGTTCCGAGCGCGACTTGGAGCACGATGGGGATCAGGTGCGGCTCTGGGTTGTGGTCTTCGCCAATATCCCCCGCGGGGCTAGCGCCAGCCGCGTTGAAGTACCGCAGTGCGACCGCGGCGAGGCCGTACGCGCGCGCATACTCGGCCAGGATCTGCTCGACTTGGAGCTTGGTCAGGCCATAGGGGTTCACCGGGGCCTTCGGGTGGTCCTCGCGAATAGGCACTTCGTTCGGCTCGCCGTACACGGCCGCGGTCGAGGAGAAGACGATGCGCGCGACGCCAGCCTCCCGCATCGCGTCGAGCAGTCCGATCGTGTTCGCTACGTTGTTTCGGAAGTACTTGGCCGGATCCTCGACGGACTCGCCCACCGCGAGGAATGCGGCGAAATGGATCACGGCGTCAATGCCATTGTCTTGCATCGCCGCCGCCAGCCGGCCGGTGTCGGCCACGTCGCCCTGGATGAACGCGCAATCTTTGACCGCGCCGCGGTGCCCCTCGATGAGACTGTCGTACACGATAGGCTCGTGCCCCGCCTGTTGGAGCCGGCGTACGGTGTGGCTGCCGATGTAGCCGGCGCCTCCTACGACGAGTGCTTTCATGCGGTGTGCCTTCTTTCTCTGCTCCGTGCGCGGGCCTCAGTCGATGCCCAACTGCTCCTTGAAGTACAGCATGGTCCGCTCCAGGCCGTCGCGGCGTTGCACCTTAGGCTCCCACCCCAGCACGCGCTTGGCCTTGGTGATGTCCGGTTGGCGCACTTTGGGATCATCGACCGGCAGGTCCTTGTGCACGAGCTTGCTCTGGCTGCCGGTCAGTTCGATGATCTCTCTCGCGAAGTCGCCGATGCTGACCTCTTCCGGGTTGCCGATGTTGGTAGGCTCGTGTTCGTCGGACATGAGAAGCCGGTAGATGCCGTCGACCAGGTCGCTGATGTACGTGAAGCTGCGCGTCTGGGAGCCGTCGCCGAACACGGTGATGTCTTCCCCGCGCAGGGCCTGGCACATGAACGTGGGCAAAGCGCGGCCATCTTCGAGGCGCATGCGCGGGCCATAGGTGTTGAAGATGCGCACGATCTTGGTGTCCACGCCGTGGAAGCGGTGGTAGGCCATGGCCATGGCCTCGGCGAACCGCTTGGCCTCGTCGTACACCCCGCGTGGCCCGACCGGGTTCACATGGCCCCAATACGTCTCCGGCTGCGGATGCACTTGCGGATCGCCGTAGACTTCCGAGGTGGACGCGAGCAGGAACGTGGCCCCCTTGGCCCGCGCAAAGCCCAGGGCCTTGTGCGTGCCGAGCGAGCCCACCTTGAGCGTCTGGATAGGAAACTTGAGGTAGTCGATCGGGCTCGCGGGCGACGCGAAGTGAAGGATGTGGTCGACCGCGCCCTCGACGTAGACGTATTCCGTCACATCGTAGTGGACGAACGTGAACCCCTCGTGGCCGAGCAGGTGGACGATGTTGTCCATGTTGCCGGTGATCAGGTTATCGAGGCAGATGACCTCGTGTCCCTTGTCGAGCAGGAACTCGCAAAGGTGCGAGCCCAGAAAGCCTGCTCCGCCAGTCACAACCGTGCGCATAATGGTATCCTCCTTGCGCGCTTTCGTCGTCTCCAATTGCAGTCGGAAGCCCCCATCTTAGCGCCACATGGGATTGCGGGCAAGCGCGGTGTACAAGGTTGATGTCAGGCCGTTCCAGTGGTACGATGCAGGGGATGCAGACACGAAGAGGAGTTCCGACCTATGGATCCCATCGAAGCCGTCATGGACCACGCGACCGGGCTGCTGACCCCCCGCGGCCCGATCGTGGAGCGCCAACTCAGCGATATGCGAGGGTACTACCTCGACGCGGAAGCTGAGGCATGGCTCGTCGGGGCGCAGGATCCGGTGATCTACCACGTCTTCCCGCTCGCCGTGCCGGAGGAGCCGGGCCAAGTGCTCTGTGGCACGACGGTCATCTACCCGGGCAAGGTGGGCGACGAGTACTTCATGACCAAGGGCCACTTCCACGCGAACCCGCTGTCGGCCGAGGTCTACCACACGTTGCGCGGGGAGGGCTATCTGTTGATCGAGACTCACGACCGCGCCACACGCCACATCGACATGCGCGGGGGTAGCATTGCCTACATTCCCCCCGGCTGGGCGCACCGCACGGTAAACACGAGCGACGAGCCCCTCGTGTTCTTCTACGCCATGCCGGGCGACGCGGGGCACGACTACGCGGCCATCGCCGAGCGCGGCGGGTTCGAGGAGGTCGTGGTCGAGCGCGACGGCACGCCACGAGTGCTCCGCAGGAAGGACTTGGCATGAAGCGCATGGCGGGTTGCGCGACCACTAGCGGCCCGGCGCCAACTCGCCTCGCCATGGCCGCGCTGCTCCTCGCCGCCTGCCACTCGGTCCACGCGGCTCGCGACCGGCGCGAATGGCTTCAGATTGTGCCCTACGTGGGCTTCGGCACATCCACGCGGGGCGAGGCCGTGGGCCGCGTCGTGGAGCCCCTGCCCCTGGGCAAGGCCGACAGCGCATGGGGGCGTTTCCGCAACAACCTGAAACGCCTGATGACCGACGAGAAGGAAGGCGTGCTCGTGGTGGTGCGAGTCGGATCCGCGACCGCGCAGGGCCGCACCAACGACGAGGGCTTCTACCACATCCGAGTGCCTCTAAGGCCAGGCACGGCGATCAAGGACGGCTTCGTCGAGGGGCAAGCCTCACTTGGGCCATCGAAGAAATACCGTGCGAAGCCCGTGGCGACCCGCTTCGTCGCGCCCACGAAGGCTTCGCGCTTCGGCGTGATCAGCGACATCGACGACACCGTGCTCGTGACGCACGTGCTGGAGACGGCGAAGATGCTGCGCTCCGCGGCGCTGGGCGACGCGCACACGCGCCTCGCGTTCCCAGGGGCTCCAGAGTTGTATCAGGCCCTGCGCGACGGCCACGGCAACGAGCACAATCCGTTCTTCTACATCTCGGGCAGCCCCTGGAACCTATACGACATCCTCGCGACCGCGTTCGCCAAGCTCGGCATCCCGGCCGGCTACTGGCGCCTCCGGGATATCGGCCTTGGCTCCGACGCGGACCCGCTGTTCAGCATGCGGGCCTTCAAGCGGCCCAACATCCTCCACGTGCTCGACACGTACCCCAACATGCGGTTTGTCCTCGTGGGCGACAGCGGCCAGAAGGACGCGGAGATCTACGCGGACATCGCCACCCACGCGCGTTACCGCGACCGCATCGCCGCGGTGTACATCCGCGACGTGAGCCCCATCACCGACACCGATCGGCGCAAGGAGCTAGCCGCGTTGGCCGATCGCGTGGGGAAGCACTTCGTGGTCTTCGGCAATTCGTGGCTCGCGGCGCGGCACGCGGCATCGATTGGGCTCATACCCCAAGCGGCCGTCGAGCCGGTGCGCAAGGCTTGCGCGCTATCGGGCGCATTGGGCCGCAAGCCGGCCACCAAGTACCCCATCGTGCTCGTGCACGGCCTGCTGGGCTTTTCCCAGATCGGCATCGACGATTTCGGAGCGCTCACCTACTTCCGCAACATTCGGCCGTATCTGGAGAAGCGCGGGTTCCGCGTGTGCGCGCCGGCGCTGGGCATGACCGACGGCGTGGCCGTGCGCGCACAACAGCTCAAGGACGCGATCAACCGGTTCACGTCGGGCCGGGTGAACCTCATCGCGCACAGCATGGGCGGTCTGGACTCGCGCTACATGATCACCCACCTCGGGATGGCCGACCGCGTCGCGTCGCTCACGACCATCGCCACACCGCACCGCGGCTCGTCGTTCGCCGACTGGGGCATCGAGCACGCCGGCAGCTCCGCGCCACTGCTGCGCGCGCTGGGCATCGGCACGCAGGCGTTCTACGACCTCACGACCGACGCCTGCCGCAAGTTCAACGACCACACGCCCAACGCGCCGGGCGTGCGCTATTACTCGTACAGCGGCACGCAGCGGCGCAAGCACGTGTACGGCGGACTGCGCTTCTCCTACGACATTGTCATGAAGCGCGAGGGCCCTAACGACGGGCTCGTGTCGCAGACCTCCGCGCGCTGGGGCCGGTACTTGGGCAACGTGGACGCGGACCACCTGAACCTCGTGGGGTGGAAGTTCTTCTGGGAGTTCAGGGAGAAGTTCGACGCCAAGGCGTTCTACCTCGGCATAGCACGCATGCTCGAGGCGGAGGGGATGTGAGGGGACGTGAGGGGACGCGATGCGGAAGCCCCGCGCGTGCGGGAATCGCATCGTCCCCAGACACGCGGCGCGGAACGCCTTCGCGTTCCGACGGACGGCGAAGGCCGCCCGCTCCTCTTGGGTTGCGGACGGAGCCCGCGTTAGGCTTCGCCCTGGGCGCGGCGCCGCAGCACCTCTTGGGAAATCATCTTCTTCACGCCCCGGGACTCCAACAGCCCCTGATATCGGCCTTGGCCGCCCGGCTCCGTGACCGGCAGGCAGTCGAAGCCCTGCTGCTGCATGTGCTGGAGCGCGTCTGCGAGAGGAGTGTCAGGCGAGGTGGTTTCCGGGGCCATGCGCATCACGTCTGCGGCCACGAGCCAGTCGACCATGCTGGGGTTGGCGAAGCAATACTTGAGGTCGTCCATCGTGATCAGCCCGGCGATCTGCCCCTCCGCTGTCAACACCGGATAAGCCCGTGCGTCGGTTTCCGCGATCGTGCGCAACACGTCCTTCAGGGAAGTTTGCGCCATAAACGTGGGGGCCGCCGCGTTGAGCGCGTCTCGCACCGTGTACGAGTTCACCAAGTCTTGCTCGGTCACGTCCAAGCCAATCTCGCCGGCCCACTTGACGGCCAACTTCACGCATGGAGGGCCGATGATCTGCACCAAGAAGGTGGTGGTCGTCACGATCATCACGATCGCGTCGCCCAGCACGACGCCGCCCAGCTTGATCCCAGAAAAGCGAATGCTCGCGAGAATGGCCAAGCCGATGGCCACGCCGGCCTGGCTGAACAGGCAGAGCCCCAAATACTTCCGGACACTCTCCGGCGCACCCGACCATTTGGCGCCGGCCCAGGCGCCTGTCATCTTGCCCGCGGTCCGGCCAATGACGTAGGCGATGGCGATGACCCACATCCAGCCAGGCAGCCCCCGGACGCTGAGCCGCGCACCAACGAACACGAAGAACACCACATAGATCGGCGCGGCAAACCGCCCCATGAGATCGAAGGCCTCGCGGCTGCGATGGGGCGCCAAGTTCACCAGCGTCATGCCCAAGGCCATGGCCGCCAAGATCAGGTCCACCTTGAGCGCGAGCGACAGCCCCAGCACCAAGGTCAACACGCCGAGGATGAACGTGAGCATCTTGTCGTAGTCGTGCGTGCGGCGCAGGAGCTGATTAAAGCCCAGCCCGCTCAGCACGCCCAAGACCAACGCACCGCCCAGCTCGTAGCCTGTGTGCAGCAAGCTCTCACCCAACTGAGACGCGCCGCCGCCGGTCACCAACATGGCCCCGCCAGACGCGAGGCTGTAGAGCACCAGCGCAAGGCCGTCGTCGAGCGCCACAATCGCCAACACGGTGGTGGTCAGCACCCCGCGCGTTTTGTACTCCCACAACACGTCCACGGTCGCGGCCGGCGCGGTCGCCGATGCGATCGCGCCCAACACCAGCCCGAAAGCGATCGCGGTAGACGCATCTCGCAACAGCCCGTAGGTGAGCGCCGTCACGAGCAAGCCCACCAACACAAACGCAGTGAGGCCCTCCGCGAACAGGATTGCGAAGAACTGGCGGCCATACTTCTTGAACACCTGGAGGTGCAACTCGCCGCCGATCATGAACCCAATAATGCCCAGGGCCACGAAGTTGACCGACAGCAGGCTCCGAATCTGCGCATCGCCGATCAGCTTCAACCCCGATTTGCCGATCAACGCGCCGATGGCGATGTAGCCCACCACCTGAGGGATGCGAAGCTTCTGGAATACTCGCGCGCCCAGGCTGCCAGCTAAGATGGCGCCGCCCACGATCAAGAGCGTAGGCAGATGGGCAGGATCGAAGACGTGTTCGTGCAAAATGTTCTCTCCCAGAGCGCCGCAGGCCGAAGCGAATCCGTGTCCCGAGGCGATCGGTGAGAGCGCTTCCGCGTCAGCGCGTCAGACGCGACGCTCTCCGGGCATGAAGCCGGCCCTCCGCACCCCGACCCGTGGCGGCAAGACAGCAGAATCGCATATGATAGTGCATCCCGTGCCAGAATCAACTCCCGCGCGGCCCCACATGCCACGAGAGCCCTCTCACCCCTTCTCCCTTCGGTATTCCTCCGCCCGCCGGTCGCCCAAGCCCGCCAGTTGCGCTACGGTCTCGCCATACAGGTGGTGGCAGAACAGACACGTCACGCCCGGCCAGAACAGCACAAACCCTACCGCCACCCCGCCGCAAATGCCTGTGAAGAGGATGAGGCCCGCGAGCGACAACACCGCCACGCCAGGCGCCTGGAGGAACACGACAAAGCCCGCCTTCACTGCGGCTTTCACGCTCCGCGCCGGCGCGTCGATGCCAAGCTGACGCGCATGCACCACCGGGGGCTGAGGCAGCCAGGCGATGCGCTCCCGATGCTCCGCGTCGTCGGCCAGCCACAGTTCCACCGCGGCCGGCACGACGAACTGGAGCGCCATCATCACCCCCAGCGTCACCCAGAAGCACACGCCCGCGAGCGCGACGCCGATCATGGGATACTCGCGCGCGATCTTCATGTAGAACGCCACGTTGCCCCCGGCCATGGCCAGCAGGGCAAGCGTGCCGGCCATGAGGATCAGGGCCGGCTTCCACAGCCTGACCGCACCTGCGAAGAAGTCCCGCAGCCGCGCGTCCCGGCCCACGACGATCTCGTACGTGAAACACAGCACCCCGGCGGTCGTGAGCGGCAGTGTGACCAGCGGCGCCGAACACACGACCCACAGCACATTCACGAGCACGAGTGGCCCCATGTGCTCGTACGCATCCCAGAAGGTGTTGCGCACCGCGCGGCGCAGGACTTGAGAGGTGTGTTCCATGGATGTACTCGCTCACCCGAATTGGGGGAACGTTGGGGGCACTGTTGCTCGTGAGCCGCGAAAGCGGGCCTCACGCCCGGCCCGTATCGTTCGTGCAGACGCGATCTTTCAGCAGCAGAATCAAAGGCGAGCGAAACTTGCGGTACGAGTCCCATGCAGGACGCGATCCGCGTCGTCCGCGCACGCTACCACGACAACTTGTGTCCGGCAAGTGTCTCCCGGGCCGCGAGGCTTCCCCGCCCGAGGTTACTTGGCCCCGGCCATGATCGGCAGGCGGATCGTGAGCGCGGCTTGCGAAGTCGGCCCCTCGAACGTGAAGTCCGCCGGCAGTTCGACGCGCAGTTCCGCTGCCGCGCCCGGCGGCAGCGCCAGCTCCTTCGGCTTGAGCACAGGTGCGCCAGGCGCCTCCACCGCGCGTAATTCTACTCCTTTGCCCAGGTCGTTCACGACGCGATAGCGCGCGACCAGCCGCCCTTTGCCCGGCGCAAGCGGGCCGAGTTCGAGCACCGTGAACGCGAGGCCGTTCGCCCGGCTTGGCCCCGACCCGCCGGGCGCTGCGTACCCCACAATCTGGACGAGCTTCCTCGGCGCGGCTGGATCGTCGCTCTCCACCTGCACGTATCCCTGCACCAAGCCTTTCATGTTAGCTCCTTAGCGCCAATCTCGCGACAACATGTTGTCGCTACGCTCCGTTGTGGAGTGCGCCGGCTCGACGGCGCTTTGGCTGGCAGCGCGTAGTGCTGCTTTGCATCCGCACACGCGCTATCCGTTCGCCAGCGACAGGCGAAAAGCTAAAGCGGCGTTCCTGCACATGCGGGAACGCCGCTTTTCCTGGGCAGCGCGCGCATGCCCACGAGAACGCAGATTCGCGCAAGCCGCGCGCATGCAGCAAAAGCGCCGTCGCCGCCCGCCTTGCGGCGGGCTCTGCTGGCGCACTCCAAAAAGGCGCGCCGCGCGTGCCGTTTCGGTTGCGGGTGAAGCCCGCTTTGTCGCATAAGCCGTCACTCCGCCGACGCGGGGTCGGCGGGGGCGCTATCCCTGTTACACTTGGCTGAAATGTTACCCATATTCTACAATCACTACCGGTCGGTGCCAATGACCACCCCCAATTCCCTGCCCAACGCCTTCAATTCTGCCGCCCGTGAGGCTGGGACAATTCGCGCCAGATTCACATCGAAGGAGTCGGCCTCCGAGTATTGCGAACATGCAGCAGCGGCGCGGGTCAGCATGTGGTTGCACCGCTTTGCGTTACGCGTGAGTGGGCACTGGATGTTGCAGAAAACTCGCGCGAAGTATCGCGTGCTCCTGTTTCACGCGATGGCACAGAAACTTGTGCCATTGCCCGCGCTTCCTCTACCGCCTCAACTGCTCGGCCACATACGCGGCCACCACCTTCGCACAGCCGGTCAGATTCTCGATGGGTACATACTCGACCGGAGAGTGGCACGTCTCTCCTATTCCGGGGCCAAAGAGCACGCCAGGGGTGTTGGCGAAGTGGGGCAGGTAGGCAACGTCGCTCCAGGCCACCATCCACTCCACCGGGATGCTGCGGCCTAGCACGCGCTGGCCGGCTTCGCGCAGGCCTTGGATGACCGGCGCGTCTTCGGGTGTGGCGAACGGGATCAGGTCCTTGACCCAACTCACCTGCGCGGGATGCTCCTTGAGCCATTCGTCCCCCGCGCTCGCGTCGGCCATGGCCTGCTCGAACGCTTGCCGAATCTCCGCCGCGCCGTAGGGCAGGCCTTTGGCCTTCGCCTGCTCGGCCTCCGCGATGTCATAGACCATGTTCAGGCTCAGCCACGCCTTGGCCGGCACGACGGCCGGATGCACGCCGGCCTGAAACACGCCCAGGTTGAGCCGGCAATCGGGCCGCTCCGATTCGCGGCGCTGCTTGAACGCGTCGATAGCCTGCTTGACGACCACCGCCTTGTCGATTGCGTTCACCCCGGTCCCTCGCGCCGCGTGGCCGGCCTGCCCTTCCAGGTGCACGTCTGCGGTCAGGCAGCCGTTACACCCTCGGGTCATGGTCAGGTCGTTGCCGTCGAGCGATATGCACGCGTCCGCGGAGAAGCCCGCGTCGCAGCAGGCGAGCGTGCCCGCGCCGGAGCCGTTGCACTCCTCGTCCACGACCGACTCGAAGATCAGCGTGCCGTCGAGTTGGTCCGCGAGCGGCAGCAGGGCCTCGATCGCCGCGAGGCCGGCCGTGAGCCCGCCCTTGCAGTCGCTCGTGCCGCGGCCCCACACCTTGCCGTCCTTCACCTCGCCGCTGAACGGCTCGATCTCCATGTTCTCCCCCCCTACCGTATCCATGTGCCCCATGAGCATGACTTTTGCCGGGCCGTCGCCGAACTTGAACTCCGCGACGAGGTTCGGCCGATCCTTGAAACACCGGCCCTGGGGGCCGATCACCCCCATGCGCTCGTAGATGTCGTCCGGGCAGTCGAACAGGCGCACCGTCGCGCCCATGTCCTCAAGCAGCGGCTTGAGGACGAGCTGCCCTTCGGTCTCGTTCGACGCGGTCGCGTCGCCGCAGTACGGATTCGCGGTGTTGATGCGAATGAGCCGCTGAAGCAACTCGACCGTGCGGTCTTGGTTCTTGTCGATCTCGGCGCAGATGCGGTCGATCATGGGGGCTCCTGAATACGAAATCCACTACATGCTGGGGGCATACTCGGGCATGGCCGTCAACTCAAGTCCGTTCACAGGGCGCAGCCGCGTCGAGCCCTGGAATCGCCCGGAAGTGCTTCATGTTGAACGTATAGAGAGGCTTGCCAAGCCTGACAGACGAAGCAGCAATCAGGCAATCCACGATGCCAAGGCCATGACTAAGGTGGAACTGCTCAAACCACTCAACCGCCTGTCTGCTGTCCACCGGAGCGATGTGTATGGTGGCATACTTACGGAGTTCGCGATGGATCTCATCCTGCTCTTGCCTACTGCCAGCCCCTGCTAGCACCTCCGCCCTCACTAGCATCGACATGCCGATGGCCTTATCCCGGTGAGCACCGGCCCATGCCACTACGTCATCAACTTCACGCATGAGTTCGATGACGACGTCCGTATCCAGCAAGAAGTCGACTTCATCCATGACGCCGCTCTTGTGCCTGCTGCCTGAGCCGGTGTGCGAACTCCACCCCATCGGAGATATCTTCCCGTTCCTTCCAAATCCCACATAGAGGCGACCTCACGAAGTCGCCCAGTGTGCCCGCGCCTTGGTCGGGTGTATCGGCCACCGTTACCACGACTTCGGCCGGCCCGACCGGTACATCCTTCGGCAACTGGAGATCCAGCTTGCGGGAAGTGGGAATCGTAGTGCTGATGTTGATGCTTCTCATCCCAGATCACCTTCTGTTGTGCTGCGCGGATGCGTCACGGCTTCCCATCGTAACACGCTCATGGCGCGTCCGCAATCCTCTTCAAAGTGGATCATGACCACCATTTGAAGCCATGATGCGGGCCTGCTATCATTCCCCGCTCGCCGTCCGGCGTACCAATTGGTCATACAGAGCCCATGCCAACCGCCCAACTCAACGACTCCTTCTGCAAGACCTTTGACCGGCCAGCAGACAATGTGCGCGTCGTGTTCTCGCCGCTCCGCATCTGCCCATTGGGCGCGCACGTGGACCATCAAGACGGCCTCGTGTGCGGCTTCGCGCTCGACCAGGGTATCCATCTCGCATTCGCTCCGCGCGACGACGACACCGTGCGCCTGCGCGCGGAGAATTTCGACGGCGAGGTCGCGTTCCAGCTCAGCCACATCCCCCCGCGGCAAGCGGGCGACTGGGGCAACTACCCTCGCGGCGCGGCGGAGGGGCTTGTGAAGCGCTTCGGCATCACTCGCGGCCTCGACGGGCTTGTGGCCGGGTCGCTGCCCACCGGCGGGCTCGGCTCCTCCGCGGCCGTGGGCGTGGCGTACCTGCTCGCACTCGAAGGCGCCAACGGCCTCGACGTGTCCGCCGAGGAGAACATCGAGTTAGACCGCTACACCGAGAACGTGTACCTCGGTCTGAACAACGGCATCCTCGATCAGTCCATGACGCTCCTCGGCCAGCGGGGCCGGCTCGTGTTCATGGACTGCGAAACCGCGAAGTACGAAGCGATTGCGCCGGGGCCGGACATGCCGGCATTCAAGATTGTGCTTGCCTACTCCGGCCATAGCGACTCGCTCGTGAGCACGGACTACAACGAGCGCGTCGCGGAGTGCCAAGCCGCGGCGACCGCGCTCCTGCAAGCCGCGGGCATGGGCGTGCCCGACCCGGTGCGGCTGCGCAGGGTCCCGCCCGAAATCTTCGCCAAGCACGGCCCCAAGCTCGCGCCCAAGCTCCGCAAGCGTGCGGCGCACTTTTTCACCGAGTGCGCCCGCGTGCGCGACGGCGTAGCCGCGTGGCAGGACGGCGACCTCGCCAGGTTCGGCCGGCTCATCGCCGAGTCCGGCCGCAGCTCCATCGACAACTACGAATGCGGCCGGCCGGAACTCATCACCATGTATGAGGTGCTCAACGACACGCCTGGCATCGTGGGCGCCCGTTTCAGCGGCGCCGGCTTCCGCGGCTCGTGCCTGGCGTTGGCCGCGGACGTAGACGACGACGCTCTCCGGGAGTCCGTGCTTTCGCGCTACGTGGCCAAGCATCCCGAGGCCCAAGGCCGCGCGGACGTGTTCTTCTGCCAACCCGACAATGGTGCGCGGATCCTCTGAGACGCCCGGTCCGCAATTTCGTAAGACTTCAGCCAATTGCAGTGGCGGTCGCGCTGAGCATGGGAAATTCTCACGCAAAGGCGCAAAGACGCTAAGAAAGGCTCATGCAAGAGGATGACGGCGCAAGCGGTCATTGCGAGAGTTCGGCATGGCGCCAGTGCCCCACTCTTTGCGTCTTTGCGTGAGGTTTCTCTCGTGTCTCTCGTCGCAGTTGGCTGAAATGCTACGCAGTTTCCAATTCCCACTTTTCAATCTTCACTCTTCAATCTCTCCCCGCATGAAGGCTCTCATCCTCGCGGCCGGCTACGGCACCCGCCTGCGCCCGTTTACCGATCACACGGCCAAGCCGCTGATTCCCGTCGCGGGCAGGCCGCTCCTCGAGCACTGCATCGAGTGGATCGTAGACGCCAAGTGCGTGGACGAGGTGCTCGTGGTCTCGAACCAAAAGTACTGGGCCAAGTTCATCGAGTGGGACGCGGGCTACGAGAGCCAAGTGCCGCTGGTGCTCGTCAACGACGGCTCGACCTGTAACGAAAACCGGCTCGGCGCGATTCGCGACGTCCAGCTCGTGATCGACAAGCAGCAGGTGGACGAGGATCTGCTCGTCATGGCCGGGGACAACATCTTCACCTTCCCGCTTGCGGAGCTGGTTCAGTTCTTCAACGCCAAGCGCACGCCGGTCATTGCCGCGCACGCGCTCGACAGCTTGGAGAAGCTCCAGCGCACGGGCGTGGTGCAACTCGACGCGAACGGCTGCGTGATCGACTTCGAGGAGAAGCCTGAGGAGCCCAAGTCGAACCTGGGCGTGCCGCCGCTCTACGTGTACCCGCGTGCGTCGCTGCGGCTCTTTGCCGAGTATCTCGCCAACCCGGTCAACCCCGATGCGCCGGGCCATTTCATCGCCTGGCTCCACGAGCGCGAGCCGGTGCACGCGTACGTGTTCGAGGGAGACCGCTACGCGATCGACGACCCCATCACCTATCGTCGTGTCGACCAGGCGATTCGGAAGCGCCTCGGCTTGAGCTGATCAACCCGCTTCCGCCTCCCACCCCTCCGCGCCGATCAGCTTCACGAACACGCAGCCCGAACCAGTGCGCTGCTGCACGCCCCTCTCCGTGCGCGTCACAATCGTCAGGCTCTGATGCCGCGTCGAGCCCACGGGGATCACCATGCGCCCGCCTACAGCGAGCTGATCGACCAAGCTCTGCGGCACCATGGGGCCGCCCGCGGTCACGATGATGCGGTCGAACGGGGCCTCCTCCGGCCAGCCTAACGTGCCATCGCCGACGCGAAAGCGGATGTTGGTGTAACCCAGCTCGTCGAGCACAAGCGCGGCTTGGCCGCTGAGGGTCTTGTGCCGCTCGACCGTGCAGACTTGCTTGGCGATCTCAGCGAGGATTGCCGTCTGATACCCCGATCCAGTGCCGATTTCGAGCACCTTGTGCTCAGGGCCGGCCGCGAGTTCCTCCGTCATGAGCGCCACCATGTAGGGCTGCGAGATCGTTTGCCCCTCGCCGATGGTGACCGGGTGGTCGTCGTACGCTTCGGGCCAGTACGCAGGGTCGATGAACATATGGCGGGGCACGTTGCGAAACGCGCGGACCACCCGCGGGTCGCGCACACCCCGCGCGACGATTTGCTCGTCGACCATGCGCTGTCGTTGGCTGTGGAAGTCGGAAGTCATGGGAGGACGTGAAACGTAAAGCGTAAAGCGTAAAGCAGAAAGCAGAAACGGAGGCCCCTCCCACATTACGTTTTACGTTTTACGCATTACGCATTACGCATTACGCATTACGCTTGAACCGAATATCCCGAATCTCCAATTCGACGTTGCGATGGCCGCGCCACTCGTTGATCTTGGGCACGAACGCGATGTCAAAGCCATCGGTTGCGGCCTCGACGCGGTCGGCCAGCTCGCCCATGCCGAACGCGATGGTGCGGAAGGACGGGCCGGCGTCCACGTGCGTGTTGAAGCTCAGATGCTTGCCGTCGCTGCCCAGCCGGCGCGCCTTGCCCGCGACCTTGACGCCGTACGCCGCGAGCACGGGCTCGCGGTTGCCATGGCCGAAGGGCCTGAGCCGCTCGATCTCCGAGGCGAGCGCCTCGTTCACCGATGCCAGGTCGACCTCCGCGTCGATGTTGAGCTTGGGCACGAGGTCGTCGTCGTTGAGCTTCTGGGCCACGTAATCTTGGATTGCAGACCGGAACTCGTCAAGCTTGTCCAGCGAGAGCCTCAGCCCGGCCGCTTGGGCGTGGCCGCCGAACGTGAGCAAGAGCGCCCGACAGGCTTCGAGGCCATTGTAGAGGTGGAACTCCGGTATCGACCGGGCCGAGCCTTGGGCCACCCCGCCATCGACCGAGAGCATGATCGTGGGCCGGTAGTACTTCTCTGCGAGTTTGGACGCCACGATGCCGATGACGCCGACGTGCCAGCCCGCGTCGGCCAGCACGATAGTCCTGTCGTTGGCGAGATCGACTTCGGCCAGGATCTTCTCTTCAGCCTCGGCAAGGATCGCCCGGCCGATGTCCTGCCGCTCGCGGTTGCGCTCATCGAGTGTCTTGGCGATCTCCGCGGCTTCGCCGTAGGAGTCGGTGATCAACATCTCCACTGCCCGGCGCGGGTCGCCCAGCCGGCCGGCCGCGTTGATACGCGGGCCCAGGCCGAACGCGATGTCTCTGGCGGTGCGAGGCGCGTCCTTCAACTGCGCCTCTGACAGCAGGGCCTGGATGCCTGGGCTCGTGGTCTCATCGAGCGCCATGAGCCCATACTTGACCAACACCCGGTTCTCGCCGCTCAAGGGCACCACGTCGGCCACTGTTCCAAGCGCCACGAGCGCAACCGCGCGCAGCAGGAACTCACGGAACTCTTCCGAGACGCGGTCGCTACGCGAGAAGGTTTTGCCGATGGACCAAGCGAGCTTGAACGCCACGCCCACGCCGGACAACTCCGTGAATGGGTAGTCGCCGCCGGGCAGCTTGGGGTCGATGACCGCGTACGCATCGGGCTTGTCCGGGCCAGGCTCGTGATGGTCCGTGATAATGAGCGTCAGGCCAAGCTCCTTCGCCAGCTTGGCTTCCTCCAGGGCGCCGATGCCGCAGTCGACGGCGATGACGACGCTGGCCCCGTCATCCCTGAGCCTGCGCAATGCCCCCACGTTCAGCCCGTATCCTTCCTCAAGACGCTCGGGGATGTAGTAGCCCACGTTGGCCCCCGGCAAGCGCAAGCACTGCATGAGCAGCGCGGTCGCGGAGATGCCGTCCACGTCGTAGTCGCCATAGATAACGATGCGCTCGCCCGCCTGCACGGCCTCGACGATGCGCTCGGCCGCGCGGCGCATGTCCGGGAGCAGGTCGGGGTCGTGCAGTTGATCCAGTTCAGGCCGAAGGAACTTCTTGCCCGCGTCGACACTGTCGATAGCGCGGTTAATCAGAATCTGGGCGAGGATCGAGGAAGCGCCCAGCCCCTTGGCAAGCTCCTCACGCAGACGCTCATCACCATCGGCGAGGATCCACTTCTTCTTCTCAAAGTCGTCTGGCATGGGGCCCGTCGTTCCAGTCAATCAGCGTTTGATCATGACCGGATAGTAACCGGATAATTGTCCGCCACTATAGCACACTCCCTCGACACGTCCAAAGCGGGTGCGTCCCCGAGGCGAGCCGCGGCCGTTCGCCTCAGCGGACTGGGGGCCTACGCCTTCACCTCGAAGTTCACCACGTAGCTCTCTTCGCACAACCCCTTGAGCAGCTCGACCCACTCGCGTTGTTGGCGGTGTCTTGGTTTGGTAGCGAAAAGGGCCGGGCTGCCGATGACGATGCGCTTGGTGCGCGCGCGGGTGATGGCCACGTTGAGCCGATTCGGCTGGAAGACGAACTTTGCGCGCTGCGCGGCGTGCGCCGGGTCGCTCGTGGTCAGGGAGATGATGATGACCTCCCGCTCCTGGCCCTGCATGCGCTCGACCGTGTCCACCACCACTTCGTTCGCTTCGGCCCTCAGGTCGTATAGGCGCCGGCGAATGAGCCGGCCTTGCGCGCGGTAGGGAGCGATGACCGCGATCTCAGTGGGCGCCACTCCGCAACGCAACGCTTCCGCCACCAGAACGGCCGCCACCAGGGCCTCCTCTGGAGAGCGGATCCCGTTGCACGCGTGCTCTACTCTGACGAACACCGAAGGATGGGCCGGGTCCAGCGCGGCGGCCAACTGTTTGGGCTTTGCGGCCAAGCGCAAGCGCCTGTCCCTGGCCTCGGCAGACGGCTGAAGCCGGCCATTATAGAAGCGCTGGCTCGGGAACGCGTTGATCGCCCCGTTCATCCGGTAGGTCGTGGCAAGCATCGTGCCCGGCTCGTGTCGGAAGATCGTCTCGAAGATTGAGCGGGTCACCCACGCGTTGTCATGCTCGCCGGCGATGACGGGCGGCATTTGCATGTGGTCGCCGATGAAGATGTAGCGGTCGGCCTTGAGCATGCCGGCGATCGCCACAGGCAAGGTCATCTGCCCAGCCTCGTCGAACAGCGCCGAGTCAAAACGTAAGCCTGCGCACCGTTTCCCGATGGCAGTGAAGCACGTCGCCCCAACGATGCAGCCGTCGCTGCCGTAGCCATACAGGCCACCAGAAGCGCTTTCGTAGCAGTCAACCTTCCCCCCAGGCCAACTGAGGTCGTCAGCACGTCTGAGGTCGCCAATCTTGCACAAGTTGGGATAGCCCGTCGTCTGCTTGACCATGCGAAGAGCGTTGTTGATCGCGCGGTGGGTGAACGCGGTGATGAGCACGCGCTGGCCTTCCCGTGCGAGAGTGGCCGCGAGGTAGGCCAGCACGCGGGTCTTGCCGCTGCCCGGTGGGCCCTGGATGAGGTAGTAGTTGGACGTGGCATAGGCTTTGGCGAACGCTTCGCTTTGGCTCGCGTCGAGCGGGGGGGCGATTGCGCGCAGAATGCGCTCCGCGTCGCGCAGGCGCGACGCGTCCATTTCCGGCCACACCTCATGGCCCAGGAGGGCCAGGATGTCGCGGCGAACGGCGGCCGCGGTGTCCAATGCGCCGAGCAGGATGTGCCGCAGATCGACTTTCCCCCGGTCGAGTACCCAGCCGGCTCCGGGCGTGAGGCCGTTGAAGTCTTGCATGAACCCCGCCGAGATGTCGAGCCTGTCGCCGTACTCCTTCTCAACCTTGCAACTGAAGCAGGGAGGCTCCGTTGGGTCGCCCCGGCTCAGCAGCAACCCGTCGGCAACGCGGAACTTCGACTGGTTGTCTGGGCAGTGGAGCGAGGCGGTCGGGAAGCTGACTTGTGTCACCTCCACATCGCCGATGGCCTCTCCCGCCGCGATACGCTCTTCCAGCGGCTTGCGCCACATCTCCTCGGTCTGCTGGATCTGCGTGGCGGACTCGACTTCCACAAACCGGCGAAGCGCGTCCACCCGCTCCTCCATGCTCATCGGCTCGGCCGCGTCTTCGATGCTGGACGCCGCTGAACCGCGGCTGGCACCACGGTCTGCATGGACGGGCGCCTGTGGCCCACGCGGCCGAGGGCTCCGCGCTCCGCTCAACTCCTCAGCCAGCGTCCGCAGGTCGTCGATCAAGTCCACGCAGCCTGGATACCGATCCGAGGGGGCCTTGGCCATGCACCGGGCGATAATGTCGCAGGCGAGCGGAGGCAAGTCGGGCGCGATATCGCGAGGCTCGGGCGGAGGCTGCGAGCGGTGCTTATAGGAGAGCGTGCCCCGCCCGTCATTGCGGAAGGGCGGCTCGCCGGTGAGCAAAACGTAGTAGCTCACGCCGAGGGAGTAGATGTCGGAACGTTCGTCGACTTGCAGGCCGTCCCATTGTTCGGGGCTCATGAACAGCGGTGTGCCCAGGCCACCCTGCCCGGGTGCGGTGAGCCCTGGTTCGTCTTCGGCGAGGCTCTTGGCGAGCCCGAAGTCAGCCACCTTAACCTGGCCGTCTTGTGTCAGCAGGATATTGGCAGGCTTAATATCGCGATGGATAATCCCTTTCGCATGCGCTGCGGCCAACGCCTCTGCAGCCGCGGCCAGAATGTGCGTGGCCTCCTCGACCTCAAGCCGCCCTTCGCGCTCGAGCCGGGCCTGCAAGCTCTCGCCATCCACATACTCCATGTCGATAAAATGGACGCCATCAATTTCGCCCACGTTGTGGACGATAACGACGTTCGGATGCTTCAGTGCTGCCGCCGACCGGGCCTCGCGTAGGAAGCGCTGGATCGCCTTCCTCGATCGGGCGGCTTTCTCTTCGGGCAATATCTTCAGCGCTCTGATCTGGGCCAGCCCCATGTGCCTTGCCTTGTACACTTTGCCCATGCCGCCTTGGCCAAGAATCGAGATGATTTTGTACGGCCCGAACTCGATCCCAACCCGTGGGTCGTTGAGAACTGGGTGAGCCATGACTGGTGTCCATCCACTCATGGGTCATGTATCGCTCGCTGTGCGGTTTGGGCGCTGCGCTTCATGCCAGAGGTACCCCTCTTGCCTGTTGGTCATTTTAGACCCAAGTAGGCGTGACTTCAATAGCTCACCAAAAGGCGGCCTCTCCCTGCTCATGCAAGCCCCACGCGAGAGTGCGCCCGGCATCCCTTGCTTGACTTTGCCTACCCTCCGCTGATAATGGAGCGCTTCAATCGCCTATTTGGCTTTTTAGACTCAGCCGGACGCAACGGCACATGCCGAAGACATCGGACAACCCCGACCTGAAGCTCAGCGACCTGATCGATGTCGACGTGCTCCAGCGCATTCAGGACTGGTTCTCGGCCACAACGGGCATCCCCGCGGTTGTGCGCGACGCGGCGGCCCGGATGATGACGCGGCCGAGCGGCTCGGGGGAGTTCTGCACGCTCATTTCCGGCAGCGCCGCGGGGCGGGGCTACTGTGCGCAATCACACCTCGACGTGGCGGAGCAGATTCGGAGTTCCAACGAGCCCACAAAATATACCTGCCACGCGGGCATGACTCAGTTCGCCGCGCCCATTCGCGTGAAGGACCACTACTTCGGCAGCATCGTCGTGGGCGATCGGCCCCAGCAGGCGTTGTCCCAGGAAGATCTGCGCTGCATCGCAAAACGGTGCGACGTAGATCTGGAGGCCTTGGACAAGGCGGCCGGCGAGTTGCTGCTCTGGTCCGAAGACGACATGCGCGCCGCGATCGGGCTCCTGGATAGCATCGCGAATACGCTCGCCACGCTCTGCTTCCAAGGCTACCAACTCAAGGCCAGCTTGCGCGAGATGTCCACGGTGTACGAGGTCAGCCAGCGCTTGACCGGCCGCTTCAACCTCGACGAGGTGCTCGACCTCATTGTCACGTCCATCGCCAACGCGCTCGAAGTCAAGGCCTGCTCGCTGCGCCTGCTCGACGACTCGGGCGAGGAGCTGGTGCCGCGCGCGGTGCACAACTTGAGCGAGCACTACCTGAAAAAGGGCCCCGTGCGGGTCTCCGAGAGCCCGAACGACCGCGCGGCCATGGCAGGCGAAGTCGTGTACGTGTCGGACATGGCGACCGACCCTCGCGTGCGCTACCCACGCGAGGCGAAGGCCGAGGGCCTCGTCTCGTGCCTGGTCATGGGCCTCATCGTGCAAGACAAGCCCATCGGCACCGTGCACGTGTACACGCACAGGCCGCACGAGTTCACGGCCGAGGAGACGGGCCTCTTCCGCATGCTCGCGACCCAAGCCGCGATCGCCATCGAAAGCGCACGGCTGCACCAGGCCGAGGTGGCCAAGCAGCGTCTGGACAGCGAGATGGCCCTGGCCGGCGAGATCCAACGCCAGCTCCTGCCGCGGGAGATGCCCAAAATCGAGGGCTTCGATATCGTCGCCAAAAGCGTGCCGTCGCAAGAGGTCGGCGGCGACTTCTTCGACTTCATCCACCTGCCCGACAGCCATCTTGGCATCGCGATCGGCGACGTGTCCGGCAAGAGCGTGGCCGGCGCCATCCTCATGGCCGCGGCGCGCATGGCCCTCCGCGCACAAGTCGCCACCACCCACGCGGCCAAAGACATCGTGTCCGAGGTGAACCAAATCCTCTGCCGCGACACGCGGCCGCTGGAGTTTGTGACCCTGTTCTACGGCGCCATCAACACGCGCACACGCCGCATGACCTTCTGCAATGGCGGCCACACGCATCCCATGCTCTTCCGAGACGGCCAGGTGCAGTTCCTCGAGGCGGGCGGCACGGTCGTGGGCTCCATCGAGTGGGCCGAATACGAGGAGGACACGGTCGACCTCCAGAGCGGCGACGTGCTGTTCCTCTACACCGACGGCATCATCGAAGCCATGAGCCCCACGGACGAACTGTTCGGCGCGGATAGACTCACGGAGACCATCCGGCCGCTGCTGCACGAAAACGCCGAGACCATCGCCCGCACCGTCGAGCAAGCCGTGCGGCGCTTCGCCAACTGGGGCCAGCAGAGCGACGACATGGCCATGATGGTCGTGCGGGTGGAGTGATGAAGCTCTCCCTGGCCTACTCGCCCTGCCCGAACGACACGTTCATGTTCCACGCACTTGCGACGGGGCAGCTTCGCGTGGCGGATTGTGAGATCGAGACGCATCTGCACGACGTGGAGACGCTCAACGCCCGCGCGTTCGAGTACGCGTTCGACCTGACCAAGCTCTCGTTCCACGCATGGCTGCTGAACCGCGAGCGTTACCGTCTCTTGCGCTCCGGCGCCGCGATCGGGTTCGGATGTGGGCCGCTTGTGGTGGCCAAGCGCAAGCTCGCGCCACACGATCTGCCCGGCTGCCGCGTCCTCTTGCCCGGCCAGTACACGACCGCGCATTTGCTCTTCCGCCTCTGGCAACCCGAGGCCGCAGACAAGCACTTCGCCCCGTACGACCAGATCATGGACGCGGTCCTTCGGGGCGCCGCGGACGCGGGCGTCATCATCCACGAGAGCCGCTTCACGTATCAGGAACACGGCCTGGAGTGCGTGACGGATCTGGGCGCCTGGTGGGAAACCCAGACGGGCCTCCCGATCCCGCTCGGGTGTGTGGCCGCGCACCGCCGGCTGCCCCAGCGCGTCATTGTCGAGTTCGACTCCTTGCTCGCCGAAAGCATTCGCATGGCCCATGCCGATCCACAGGCCGCCGCGCCATACATGAGACAGCACGCGCAGGAACTCGACGCGGCCGTCCTGGCCAACCACGTGAAAATGTTCGTCAATGAATTCAGCCTCGATCTCGGCGACCAGGGCCAGGCCGCGGTCGAGGCGCTTGAGCGCCTGGCCCGCGCCGCGGGGGTGGTCGCATGATCGCCGGCATGGGCCGCATGTGGCGATTCGTGAAAGTCGAGCACACGCTCTTCAGCCTGCCGCTGCTCTTTGCCGGCGCGTGGCTGGGCGCGGGCAGGCAATGGCCCCGTTGGCAGACGCTGGTGTCGATCACGATGGCCGGCGTAGGCGCGCGCGCGCTCGGCATGGCCGTCAACCGCATCGTCGACCGGCGCCTCGACGCGCTCAACCCGCGCACCGCGCAACGGGAACTGCCAACCGGCAAGCTGACGCTCCGGCAGGCGTGGGGAACTGCGGCCGCGGGCTTCGTCGTGTACATGACCGCATGCGCACTCCTGCCGCGGATCTGCCTCATCACGTCCCCCATCCCCCTCGTGCCGCTGCTCACGTACTCGCACCTCAAGCGCTTCACCTCGCTGTGCCACTTCGGCATCGGCGCGTGCCTGGCCATGGCGCCCTTGGGAGCGTTCGTAGCCGCGTCCGGCGGGCTCGACTTCACCCCGGCCATCATCCTGCTCACGCTGTTCGCCTTCATGTGGATCAGCGGCTTTGATATCATCTACTCGCTCCAGGATCTGCCCTCCGACCGCGAGACCGGCGTGCACAGCTTGCCGGTGGCGCTGGGCCCGGCGCGTGCGCAGATGGTGGCCGCCGCCACGCACGCGCTCGCGCTGGCAAGCCTTGCCGGCGTGGCTGTGGCCCTGTCCGCAGGCTGGCCCTCCTGGCTCGCCGTGGCCGCGTCGGCCGGAGCCATGGCCATGGCCTATGCCCCGTGGCTGCCTCTGGCGAGACGGTTCTTCCCCACGTCCGCCATCGCGGCGCTGGCCGCGGCACTCGTGCCTCTCTTGGGATCCCTTGGATGAACCTCATACTTGCCGTCGCGGGCGCGTCCGGCGCGCACGCCGCCGCGCTGCTCATGCAGCAATCGCCCTGGCCCGTCGCCCTCGTGGGCACGCCCTGGGGGCGAGATGTGTACGAGCGCGAAGTCGGCCCATTCGACGCACTTGCCGACCGCGCGGCGACGCTCTACGACGAGCAGGACTTGGCCGCAGGGATTTCGTCCGGTTTGACCGAGACCGCGGGCATGGTCATCCTTCCGTGCTCGTGCAGCATGCTCGCCCAAATCGCGGCCGGCTTGGGCGAAAACCTCGTGGCCCGCGCCGCGCACTGCCATCTCAAAGAACGCCGGCCGCTGGTGCTCTGCGTGCGCGAGACGCCATGGACCCTCATCGACATCGACAACGCCCGCGCGGTCGCCGCGGCCGGCGGCGTCATCATGCCCATGTGCCTGCCCTTCTATGAGAAAGCCGGCGAGGATCCCAACACGATCCAGGTCGCCGAACTCATGTCCCAATACGTACAGCGCGTGCTCGCGCTCGTGGGGCGGATAGGCTCAGGACAGGGCTGAGAGTGGCCAAAATGGGAAGTTGGGCTGGGTCTTGTAGGGCCCCCTCTGCCATCAACCATCAACCATCAACCATTCTGCCCTTGCCCTTCACCGACCTAAGAGCATTCCTGCGCCACCTCGAATCACGAGGCGACCTCGTGCGCGTGCCGGTCGAGGTCGACCCCGACCAAGAGGTCACGATCATCCAGCATCGCGTCCTCGCGCAGCGCGGGCCGGCGCTGCTGTTTGAGCGGGTGAAGGGCTCGAACTACCGCCTGGCCACGAATCTCTTCGGCACGCTCGAGCGCGTCGAGGCCGCGTTTGGCGCACCGCCGCGGGAGACGGGCGAGGAGATCGCGGCGCTCGCGCACCGGCTCATGCCACCGACGCTCAACGCCCTCTGGAGCGCACGGTCGACGCTCCGCCGCATGTCGCACGCGCGTCTGCACGCAGTTCGCAGCGGGCCCGTGCTGGAAACCGTGGCCGAGCCGCCGGACCTCGACGCCCTGCCCTGTCTCAAGTGCTGGCCGCTCGACGGCGGGCCATTCTTCACGCTCCCGCTCGTGCACACGGTCGACCCAGACACCGGGCAAGGCAACCTCGGCATCTACCGCCTCCAGCGCTTCGACGCCGCGTCGACCGGCATGCACTGGCAGATCGAGAAGGGAGGCGGCTTCCACTTCCAGCAGGCCCGCGCTCGCGGGCAGTCGCTCCCGGTCAGCGTGTTCCTCGGCGGCCCGCCCGCGCTGACCATCGCCGCGGTCGCACCGCTCCCGGAGGGAGTCGACGAGCGCCTCCTCGCCGGCCTGCTCATGGGCCGGCCCCTCGATGTCATCGCGCGCGACACCACCGGCCATCGCATCCCCGCGCAGGCCGAGTTCGTGCTGGAAGGGACAGTCTCGCCGGGCGACGTGCAGCAGGAGGGCCCGTTCGGCGACCACTTGGGCCATTACTCGCACTCGGCCGAGTTCCCGGTCTTCCGCGTCGACCGCGTGCTCGCGCGCCGCGACGCGATCTACCCGGCCACGGTCGTCGGCAATCCGGCTCAGGAGGACTTCTTCATCGGCTGCGCGCTCCAGGAACTCACGGTCCCGTTATTGAAGATCATCCGCCCCGGCATCGTCGACCTGTGGGCGTATCCCGAGACCGGCTTCCATCCGCTCGCGGCCGTGTCCGTGAAGGAGCGCTACCCGCGTGAGGCGCTCAAACACGCGCTCGCACTGCTCGGCGAAGGCCAGCTCTCGTTGACCAAGGTGACCATCGTCGTGAGCGAGGGCGTCCACGTACGCGACTTCACGAAGGTGAGCAACGCGATCTGGCGCAACCTCGATCCGCGTGACGGCCTCCATTTGCTCGCGCCGACCGCGCAGGACACGTTGGACTTCACCGGCCCGTCCATGAATACCGGCAGCCGGCTCATCCTGTTGGCGACCGAACGGCCCGACGGCCCGCTCCGCGCGCAGCCGCCGCCCGACCCGCCGGCCGCGGCGGAGATTCACCCTCACTTGCTCGACCTGACGCGCCTGGGCCACGCGTTCCTCTTGGTGCAGTTGGCCGACGCCGCGGACCGCGAGGCCGTGCGAGACGCGCTTCGCCGGCACCCCGCGACGGGCCCGTACCTCTTCCACGTGCTCGTGTCGTCGGACGTGGACATCCGCGACCCCATGCAAGCGCTGTGGGGGTGGTTCACCCGCTTTGACCCGCTCGCCGACCTCCACCCCGCAAGCCGCGAAGCCGTCGGCAACAAGCTCGACCTGCTCCCGCCCATCGCCATCGACGCAACGTGGAAGGAAGGCTACCGGCTGCCCGTGGCCTTCGACCCCGACAAAGAGCGCCTAGTCGAGGAGCGATGGGAGAGCTACGGTATTCCGCTGGGCTGACGACTCGCTGTTCACGATCCGCCCGATCCGTCTGATCTGTCTGATCAGTCCGATCCCCCCAATGCCCGCCCCACTCGCCAAAGCCCTCGCCAAGGCCGGCGCCACTGAGCGCCTCAACCGCGACGAAGCGCTCGCGGTCGCCCGCGCCGCCTCCCCGGACGACGTGCACCGGCTCGGCCAGGCCGCGCTCGCCAACCGCCGCGCGCGCTTCGGCGACCGCGCGACGTACGTCTGCAACCTCCAGATCAACCCCTCGAACCTCTGCGAGGGCCAGTGCCAGTTCTGCCGCTACGGAGCGAAGCCGGGAGACGCGCACGCGTACGAACTGAGCGAGCACGACATCCTCTCGCGCATTGCAGAACTCCAGCCGACCGAAGTGCACGTCGTGGGCGGCATGAACCGCGTGTGGGGCTTCGAGCGCAGCCTCGCGCTCGTGCAAGAGATCCGGCGCCGGCATCCCGATATCTTCATCAAGGCGTTCACCGCGGTCGAGATCGACTGGTTCGCGCGCACGAGCAACAAGGATGAGAGCGACGTGTTGACCCAGCTCCGCGACGCGGGGCTCAACGCCCTGACTGGTGGCGGAGCGGAGGTTTTCTCGCCGCGTTGGCGGCAGCAGCACTGCCCCGATAAACTCCCCGGCAAGGCATGGCTCCGCATCCACCAAACCGCCCACGCTCTTGGCATCGTCACGAACGCCACCATGCTCTACGGCCTCGACGACTCGCCGGAGGAGCGCGTCGACCATCTGCTCGCGCTGCGGGACGCGCAGGACGAGAGCCGGGGCTTCTCGTGCTTCATTCCGCTCGCGTACCAGGGCGGAGCGAATGGCGCCCCGGCGCGGCCGTCGCCCAAGCTTTCGCTGGCCATCATCGCGCTCGCGCGGCTGGTGCTCGACAACTTCCCCCACGTGAAGGCATATTGGCCCATGATCGGGCTCGACTGCGCCGCGGCCGGACTGTCTTGGGGCGCGGACGATCTCGACGGCACGCTCGGCCGGGAGCGCATCGCACACGCGGCCGGCGCGGCCACGCCCGAAGCCCTGGCGCGACGCGAGATGGAGGAGACCATACGCCTCGCCGGGTTCACGCCCGTGGAACGGCTCGGCAACTTCGAAGTCAGGGCGCGGACATGAGCAAGCCTTTTTCACGTATCGAGCCGGACGAGGGCCTGCGCCTCTTGCGAGAAGCCCCGCTCGGCGAGTTGATGGCCCGCGCGCACAACGCGCGCGCCGCGCGGCGCCCCGGCGGCATCGTGACGTTTGTCTACGATACGAACCCCAACTACACGAACGTGTGCGAGACGCGGTGCCGCTTCTGCGCGTTTTGCCGCCGGGAAGGCGACGCGGACGCGTACACGCTGACGCCGGAGGAGCTGGCCGAGCGCGTGCGAGCCGCGGTGGAGCGCGGGGCCACGACTGTGCTCATGCAGGGCGGCCATCATCCGCGGCTCCGCTTGGCCGATTGGGTCGCGTACATCCGCGCGATCCGCGCCGCGTGCCCCGAGGTCCACGTCCACCCCTTTGACCCGGCCGAAGTCGTGCACCTGGCCGCGAAGGAGGACACGACGGTCCGCGCGGTGCTGGAGGCCTTGCGCGGCGAAGGCGTCACGACGCTCCCCGGCGGCGGCGCGGAAGTCCTCGTGGACCGCGTGCGCGAGCGGGTGTCCCCGGCCAAGTGCACCGCGCAGCAGTGGCTCGACGTGATGGAGCAGGCCCACGCGCTCGGCTTCCGCACGACCGCGACGCTCATGTTCGGCCACGTCGAGACCGAGGCTGACATCATCGAGCACCTGGTGCGCCTGCGCGAGGCGCAGGACCGCACCGGCGGCTTCCAGTCGTTCATCCCGTGGTCGTTCAAGCCCGGCGGCTCGCCGCTGAGCAGGGAAGTGCCCGCGGCCGCGCATCCCGCGCGCTACGTGCGCATCCTCGCGGTGGCTCGGCTCATGCTCGACAACTTCGCGCACGTCCAGTCGTCCTGGTTCAGCGAGAGCATTTCCGCCGGCCAACTCGGCCTGCTCGCCGGCGCGGACGACTTCGGCGGGGTACTCGTGGAGGAGAACGTGCTGCGCGAAACCGGCTTCGAGCGGAGCATCACGACCGAGCGTCTGCTTGACGTGATCCGTGAGGCAGGCTTTATCCCCGCGCGGCGCAACTCGATGTACGAAATTGTCGAGGTGTTCGACAGCCCCCGTTCATAGTGGGCATGTCAATGCCCACTTAATAGTAGGCGATGACTCGCCCACTGCGAACTCCCGCGTGCAGCTCCTTCTCTCGGAGAAAGCCCATGCCCATCAAGCCCACGGCCCTCCTCATGGCGGCCATCGTTAGCGCGGCCACAGCCGCGGACGACATCACTGTCGCGCACGTGCAGCAAGTCCATCGCTCCGCCGCGCTCGACGCGTGGTGCGTGAGCCCCAACGTGAAGGTGTTCCGCGACCAGAAGCTCCCGCGAGTGAAGGTGGCGCCCGCGGTGGTGCTCCGCGCGGCGCGGGCCGAGCAAGAGCCGGTGCAGTTGGTGCTCCGCTCGCCGAGCGATATCGCGGGGCTCTCCATCCGCTTCAGCGACGCACCCGGCGCGGGGGCCGCTTCGTGCGCGGGTTGGCTGCGCGCCAATCCCATCGGCTTCATCGACGTCGCGCAAACCTCCTCCGCGCGCACGCTGGGCAAGCGCGCATACCCCGACGCGCTCATGAAGCGCGACACGTTCGACGTGAAAGCGGGCGAGAACGCCATCGTCTGGCTCACCGCTAGCATTCCCGCGTCGGCCGCGCCGGGCGAACACGCGTGCGTCGTCAACGTTGTGCAGGGAAGCAAGACGCTGCTCTCGTTCCGGCTCGTCGTGCGCGTGTGGAGCTTCACGCTGCCGAAAGAGATGCCGATCTTCATTCAGGGCAACTTCTGGCGCAACAGTTCGTGGATGCAGCGATACACCTCGCGCGATATGAGCGAGATGACCAAAGAGTACTTCCTCAACATGGCCGCGCATCGCTGCAACACCGCGCCCGGCTTTGCGGAGTTCCCCTTCTTTGCCGAAGGCGAGACCCCGGCGGACAAGACGGATGAGTTGCGCCAATTCGACGCGATGGCGAAGTTCGTGCTCGACGACTTGGGCTTCAAACGCTGGCGCATGCCGTACGGCTCCGCGGCCGGGGGCATGGGCACCGGCGTGTGGCGGGGCCACCCCGTGATGCAGATCCCGGCCGAGGAGGGCGACCTGTGGGTGAACGCGGTGCCGGTGAAAGAACGCTTCCTCGCGGGCGAATTCCCCGGCGCCAAGTGGTTCGCTGATTGGGGCATGCGGCTCATGGTCGGGCAAGCCCCGGACCCCAGCGTGTTCGACGGCAGTTACATTGAGTATGAGATCGAGATCCCGAAGGCGGGCGAGTATCGCTGCTGGATCGAAGGCCGGCACTACGCGCCCATCGACGTGCGGGTGGACGGCGCGAGCATGGGCGTGGTAGCAAAGGGCGGAGAAGGCTTCAAGCAGGCTCAGGGCGCGCTCAAGCTCGCCCCGGGCAAACACACCCTGCGCCTCGTCGTGGCCAAGGCCCGGCGCGGCACGTCAGCGTTCGTACGCCGCGTGTTCCTCTCATGCCGGCCGGGCGCGAACCCGGTGGCGCTGTTCGCCAAGCGCGGCGCGGCGCCAGAGTTCCTGCGAGCGTACAAATATCACCTGCGCACCGCGGGCCGGTATCTGGCGAGCAAAGGATGGTTCGACAAGGTGCAGGTGAAAATCGGCGACGAGCCGCAGGAGCCGGCCTGGCCGCTCGTGTGCGACGTCGCGCGGGCCGTGCGCGAGGCGCTGCCCCACGCAAAGACGGAGATCACCTTCTACCCCCGGCCCGAGTTCCTCGGCCTCATCGACATCTGGGTGCCGTACGCGACCCACTGCGACCCTGCGAAGCTCGCCGAGCGACAGAAAAAGGGCGAGGAGGTGTGGATCTACTACAACGCTCTCCACGGCATCGACTGCCCCGCGCTCGACCCGCGCGCGATCGGCTGGTTGCTGTGGAGGTTCAACTTCGACGGGTACCACTTCTGGTCCGTGAACTACTGGCCGTACGACCCGTGGACCACGTCGGTGAGCCTCACGCGCAACTGCTTCAACCGCGGCACGTTCATCTATCCCGATCCCAAGGACGGCTCGCCTGTGGACTCGACACGCTGGGAGCTGTTCCGCGAGGGCCTCGACGACTACCTGTATCTGCATCTGGCGGACGCGCAGCTCGCCAAGTGGGCCAAGCAGCGCGACCTCGACGCTCCCGCTCGCTCCCTGCGCGATGAGCTGGCCGCGAACCTCGATCTGTGGCGGACGCTGATCGTGCGCGACATCCGAACCTGGTGCGGCGAAGGCTCCCAGGCCGGCCGCGCGCGGCGCAACGTGGGCTTGTTGCTCGACGCGGCGCAGCGTCTCGCCGATGGTGCGCCGGTTTCTATGGTCAACGAAGCCGTGGCCCGCACCGCGCGCGAGCGGAAGGCGCTCCTGGAACAGACAATCGGCCGCGAGGTCTGGCGGCCTGGCGCGAGGTTCGACCGGTCCCACGTCGCGGGACGCGGGGACAAGAAATGGATCCGCGCCCGCGCCGGGGCCGCGATTGTCACCCCGGGCGCCGGCGGCAAGACCAACCCGTACGACGGCAGTTGGGTCGAGTACGACTTCGCCGTACAAGAAGGCACGTACCGCGTCTGGCTTCGGCTCTCCCAACACCAGGAGTCGGAGGTCAAGGAGGTGTACGTCGATGGCAGGTTGCTCGGGCAGGTGAGCAGCAAGCCCCAAGGCAAAGCGTACACGTCGTTCCAGCTTGTCCCAGGCGAGGCCACACTCGCCCGCGGCAAGCACACCCTACGCATCGTGTGCCGCGGGATCGTGGGCTGGATCGACCCGATCCAATGGATCTACATCACAGCCGATGCGAACATGGACCCGCGCACGTTCGAGCCCAGCCATGCATCAGGGTCGATTCCCATCCGGCCCAAGTCCGCGGCGAAGCCGGCCGCGTCTCAAAAATAGTGCTCCCACACCTTGCGGAACCCGGCGATGGTCTCGTCCACGTCCTGATCCGTATAGCGTTCGTCGATCTTGTGGAAGAGCACGGTGCGCTGCATCTCGTCCACGTTGGGGCACGAGTCGGGATCGTAGACCGTGTCGCGCCAGAAGTGGGGCACGCGATCGGTGAGCGGGTACACGCGCTTGCGCTGGATCATCTCCGTGCGTAGCGCATTGTACGACGGCGACATGCCGCCGCCCACGGACAGGCCCTCCGCGCTGAGCGCGGCGAGGATCTCGTCCCGCGTCGGCTCCTCGCCCACGTAGCGCATGGGGAACGACCACCACGCGGGCGCCGCGGCGTCGAGTACGCGCGGCAGCACGAGGTGCGGCAGGTCGCCGAGACCCTCGTAGTAGCGTCGCACGATCTCGTTGTGCCGCGCGAGGCGCCGGTCGAGCTTGCCGAGCTGCGCGAGCGCGACCGCGCCGATCAGGCCATTGGGCCGGTAGTTGAGCCCGAGGAACGGAATGGGCTGGCTTCCGCGGCCGACCGAGCCGTCGCGGATGTACGTCTTGTCGCTGATGAGCCGCGCCAGGCGCGCGGTCTCTTCGTCGTGGGTCGTCATGAACCCGCCGTCGCCGGTGGACATGTGCTTGGACTCGTTCATGCTGAACGCGCCCATGGCGCCCATCGTGCCGACGAACTTCCCTTGCCACTTGCCACCGTGCGCTTGCGAGCAGTCCTCGACGATCGCGACGCCGTGCTTCCGGCCGATCTCGAGGAACGCGTCCATGTCGCAAATGTTGCCGGCCATGTGCACCGCGAGGATGGCCTTGGTGCGCTCGGTGATGCGCTCCTCCGCGCTCTTGGGGCAGAGCGTCGCGGTCGCGTGGTCCAGGTCGATGTCCGCGTAGATGGGGATCGCGTGCTGCGCGACGATGCCGAGCGTGGTGCCCGCGTCCCCCATCGCGGTCGTGATGACCTCGTCGCCTTCGGCCACGCCAACCGCGGCGAGCGCGATGTGGATCGCCGCGCTGCCCGACGTGGTCGCGATCGCGTACTTGCACCCAAACTTGTCTTGGATCGCCTCCTCAAAACGCCGCACCGCCGCGCCGGCCGTGTACATGAGCTGGCCTTCGTCGATGGCCTCGCAGAGGAGGCGCTTCTCCTCCTCGCCGTAGCGATTGGGCCGAGCATAGGGGACGGTCTTGGCCTTAGGGCCGCCGTGGATTGCTAGTTTGGGCATTGAGAATCTTCCTCGACAGGACTAACCGCAAAGGCGCGAAGGGCGCAAAGAGGGCGCAGAGAGAAGAGAGGGGCAGAGAAGACGAAAGAGCAAGGCAAGACGGAATACCGGAATCGTCATTTCGTAACACTTCAGCCAATTGCAACAGCCGTTGGCCCCATGAACGTGCGCGAGTTCGATGGACAGCGTTTCCGCTTGACGCAACGCTGTTGGGAAGCCCAACGGGCTTCCGGCTTCTAGCCCAGGGTTGCGGCCGCAGGCCGCTACCCTGGGGCCAGG
>JAJRTI010000557.1 GCA_024278415.1 Planctomycetota bacterium
GGGACTTGAGCATGAGCAGGAACTCTCGCAACCCCGGCATCGGCTCGATGAGAGAGTCCGTCGTCTGCCCGTCGCGGATGCGTCCCAGAATCGAGTGATAGCCGGCGTAGTAGGCATCGATGTATTGCGGCAGGCCCGCGGAGTCCAAGCCGTATGTCTCGGCCAAATAGCGGACATGGTTCGTCGTGCTGTCGCCGATGATGTGAGGGTAGTCGTCGTCGGCGAACTGGAAGTCCGGCTCAGACAATGCTTCGGCCATCATCTGCCGCATGGCCGCGAGGACGAGCTTCTCTGTATCCGTGCTGGAGCCGTCCATGTCCATCATCACCGCTTCCAGATGGGGGAAGCTCTCTGGCGGCGTCGAGAGTGCGTAGCGCGTCTCGACGGGGTGGTGGACGGTCACGTAGTCGCGGCCGTTGTCTTGGGTGAATGTCCAGCGCATGGCGAGGCGGAGTGGCAGATGGTGACAGGTCGGCGGAGCACAACAACTCGGCCGGTCGTAACGCACAGGAACGGTGGGTCTACGGTGGATGAGAGATGAACAATAAGGGAGGGATGCTTAGGCCTCCGCACGGCATGTCCGTGCGGGGCCATGATTGAGAGCCAGACAGAAGCGTACCGGAACCGTTTCCCCCGCCCTTGCCTTTCCGCTCGGCAAGCCGAGCGGAAAGGCAAGGGCGGGGGAGAAAATCCAATTGAGCACTTCTTTTCTGGCTTCCAATCGTCGCTCCGCAGGGACATGCCCTGCGGAGGCATTCGCCCCTGAGCATCAAGAAAACGACACGCGGGCGACGTCACTTTTGCAGAGGAAGACTTTATCCGCCTCACGCTCAGGCGGCCAGATCGCGCATCCGACGACCCAGTCCGTTGCATTTGGCTGAGCTGTTACGCCGTATGAACAAGGTGGGCGCCTTAACGCTCATTGTAGTACTTGGCAAGCTGCTTGATGAAGTCGGAGGTGGAGTGGTCTTTGGCGCCGCCTGTGATGGCGATCTCGCCGCCGTAAGACAGCACCGTGTCGCGTTCGGGCAGATTCTCGGGCGAGTAGTCGCTGCCCTTGGCGTGCACGTCCGGCTTGAGCGCGAGGAGGAGATCGTCGCAAGTCTTCCCTGGGAACACCGTCACATAGTCGACGCACTCCAGGGAACTCAAGATGAAGACCCTTTCGATTTCCGGCACGGCAGGATAATCGGAGCCCTTGAGGGCTTTGACCGACTCGTCGCTGTTCAGGCCGACGATGAGCACGTCGCCAAGCATCTTGGCCTCCACGAGGCTGCGGATGTGGCCCACGTGGATCAGGTTGAAGCATCCGTTAGAGAAGACGATTCGTTTGCCGGCCGCTTTCAGCCCTTCCACGATGACCGCGAGACGATCGTGCTCGGGCACGAACTTGGCGAGCAGTTGGCGTTCTGTAGGCGTCATAAACTCATTTCCAATGAAGGCGAATCAACTGATCCACGGCCTCGATGACATCCGTGGCCGAGATCTCTTTCATGCAGGCGTGGTCCATCGGGCACACGCGCTTGTGGCAGGGGCCGCAGGGCACATCTTTGCGAACGACCGCGGTTTTGTCCAGGTTGCAGGCGGTGTGACGCGGGTCGGTCGGCCCCATGATCACGGCGACGGGTTTGTCAAAGGCGACCGCGAAGTGCCGGGGGCCGGTATCGTTGGTCACCATGAGGTCGCATTGCTCCACCAGCGCCTTGAGGAGGTTGAGGGGCAGATACGAGCTGGCGAAGTTGGCCGGTGAACTGGAGCAGGCGTCCAGAATCTGGCGCACAATGGGCTCCTCGCCAGGGCCGCACACAAGCCCAACGCGCAGGTGATAGTCCGCGGCCAGCGAGTTCGCGACCTGCGCGAAGCGCTCGGGCGCCCAGCACTTGGAGCTGCCGAAGTTGGCTCCGGGATTAATGAGCGCGAGCCGCTCGTCTGGCCGAATGTGATGGGCCAGGAGCATCTCGCGCGCGGCTCGCCGGTCATCTTCGCCTGTGAACAGTTCGGTCTTGGCCGACTTGCACGCCAGCCCCGCGGCCTCGCACAGCGCGAGGTAGAGGTCCGTCTTGGGCACGGGCCGCCAGCGGCGACCTTCTTGGGGCGGGCGCCATGAGTCCGTGAGCAGCCAACCTCGGTCGCCCCGGTTGTAGCCGACTCGGCGTCGGGCTCCCGCGAGCCAGGCCTGCCAGCCCGTGCGAAAGGAATGGGGCAGGATGAACGCCAGATCGAAGCGCCTCTGCCGCAGCTCGCGCACGAAGGCCCAAAACCCCCTGTAACCCGCGTGGCGGCCCTTCCGGTCGTAGAGGATCAGTTCGTCGACGCGGGGTGAATCCTCCAGTATCTCGCCGAGCCAGGCTCGCATGACCGCGGAGATTTTGGCCTGGGGGAAGCTCTCTCGGATGCACCTCAAGGCCGCTGTCGCCATGGCCACGTCGCCCACCCAATTAGGCATTCGCACCATGATGCGCTTCGGGCGCAAGTCGGCGAGGGGTTTCATGGAGGCGCTCACATTCCAGGGGCGTCGGTTCGCACGGCCATGAACCGGTTGTATTTGATCTCGTAGTAGGGTTGCGCCTGCCCGGCCAGGGCTTGGCAGAGCCGCTCGCCCGCCGCGTGCAGCTCCTCGAATTGTTCCTCTGGAGCCTCCAGGATGCGCTGCGCGAGTTCGGCGAAGCGCTGGCCTTCAGGGCCGGGCAATTGCGCATTGACGAACCACGGCAGCGACCGGCGCAGCCTTCGCACCAGGGCGAGCGGCGCGTCGTCGAGCTTCAAGCATGTGTCGTCCATGAAATTGGTCAACTGGGCCATCTTGTCGGAGTCGATCAAGTTCCGCTCCACGCACACGTCGTGCAGGTGCGTCCCCGGCATGGGGAAGAAGACAGACCAGCGAAAACGCGACGGCCGGATGTGGGCCAGCAGATCAATCGTTTCCTGCAAATCCTCCGCGGTCTCATCCGGCAGCCCGATCATGACGAAGGCCGAGGTTTGGAGCCCATGTCGATGCGCCGCGGCGAAGGCCTCGGCGATCTCGCGATTGCTCATGGGCCGGCGGAGCACGGCCTTGCGGACGCGCTCGCTCCCGCTCTCCAAGCCAAACTTCACCATCCAGCAACCGGCCTCTTTCAGTACCACCGCGCGCGCGTCGTCGAAAAACTTCACGTGGGAATTGCACACGAAGGGCACGTGATACCGCCGGCCGTATTCCTCGCTGAACTCCCTGAGCCAGCCCTTGTCCAGAGTGAAAATGTCGTCGTCAAAGATGAACGTTGTAATGTGGGCGTACGTGTCGAGGAGGAAACCAATCTCCGACAGCAGGTTTTCGATCGGCTGTCGGCGAACGTAGTCGGGCGTGCGGCTGCCCGCCTCGCGCCGGTAGAGGCGCAGCATGGCGTGGTTGAAGCAGTAGGCGCATTGAAAGGGGCAGCCCCGGGTCGCCATGAGACCCACCCAGCCCTGCTTGGCGTCGATCAGTTTCTGGAAATCGAACAGCGCGTAGTCTTCCCGAGGCAACGCGGCCAGATCGCAGAAGGGCCGCACCGGGTTGCGGTACACTTCCCCGCCATCCCGCGTCCAGATATTGCGAATGCAAGTCGTGTCGCCGCGGCTCTCGAGCGCGCGCACCAGGTCCAGCATGGCAAACTCGCCTTCGCCGACGCACACGAAATCGAAGACGCCCGTCGCCAGCGTCTCCTCAGGCGTCATGGTGGCATGGGGCCCGCCGCAAACCAGGGGAGCGGAAGTCGCGTCCCGAAGCCGCTCAGCCAGTTCACAGGCGTACGCGAACTGGTTCGTCACCACCGAGAGCCCAATCACCTGCGGCCGAAATGCCCGGGCTTGCGCAGCCACCTCCTCAGGGGACACATGAGGGTCCAGCTTCTCACAGACGTTGATGAGGCTCACCTCGTGCCCGGCGGCTTTCAGCACCGCCGAGATGTGCGCGAGGCCGTAGTTGAAGCCGATCTGGCAGCCGACGTTGGGGTAAATGAAAAGGACGCGCATGGTTCTCACAAGTGTTCGGATGACGCGTGCTGGCTGGCCTGCGCTTGGGCTGCATCCAAGCTGGCGCGTAGGCCGCTACCGCGTGGTCACGATGGATACCATTATGGGTTCATCCGAGAGTCGCGTACTTGCTGTTGCCAGGCGATCCTGTCCCACCATGGAACGAGGCAGCCCTAGACAGGGCAAGCCCCAACGGGGCTCTGTGAGTTCGACGGGTAAAGCCTACCCAGGCCCTTACCTGTTTTCGAACAACAACATGTTGTCGATGCGCTCCGTTGTGGAGTGCGCCGGCTCGACGGCGCTCTGGCTGGCAGCGCGTAGCGCTGCTTTGCATCCGCAAACGCGCAAGCCGTTCGCAAGCCACAGGCGAAAAGACAAGGCGGGCTGCGCCCGCAACCCAGGAGCGGATCCCGAAGCCTCGGGATCGCCTTCCGTCTTCACCGTACGGCTGTGCAAACATCGCAATGCGAAGGCATTCCGCTCCAACTTCTTGTTTTTATCGCGGTTGCTAACCGCGAAGGCATTAAAGCGGCGTCAAGCCGCCGCACTCCACATGGGCTGCGGCGCAGCCGCCCCTTTCTCGCGGCGAAGTCTGCGAAAGAGCGTCTCTGGCCGGTAATGCGGGAAAACCACAAAACGGAACGCACTGACGTGCGTGCTACAAGCGGGATCCGTGCATTTCGCAACAGAGCTTATTATAGTTGTTTCCTGCGGGCCAGGTCACGCGCGCAGCCGAATTCTCAGAGGTCTCGAATCTCTCTGGCCAAGAAAGCCGAGCACCTACAACCAAGAACCCGTTTCTGCGCCACCTGCGGCAGATGGCCTCGATTCGCCACTACCCCAGCACGTCCTTCGCCGCGGCCCTGATTCTCTTGATGATCGCGGTCACCTCCGCGCGCTTGCGGTCGGGGTGGTTGCCCATCATGACGGTGCGGTTGAGGATGTCGAGAGACTTGGCGCACATGTCCTTGCTGTAGTCCATGCGGCAGCCCTTGTTCTCCTTCATCTTGTACGGGTTGAGGGCCGGGTGATGCGCGCCCTTGTGGTCGAGGATGGGATCCCATTCGGTGTACACGTGCCGGCCGGTCTGCCCGGCGATGCCGCCGCCGGCGAGATTGCGGAATTCGAGAGCGGCTTCCTCGGTGGGCAAGATGAACATCACGTGCGTGCCGCATTCGTGGTCGAGGCTGTTGGCCTTGATGGGCGTGAGGCCGGTGTCCGCGGTCTCCTTGAGGATGCGCTTCTTCTGCCGGCGCATCGCGCGGATCATGGGGTCGATGCGGTCGAGCTGCACGTTGAGGATCGCGCCTTCGATCTCGGACGCGCGCGAGCCTGAACTCGCGAAGATGTCGCGCTTGGGGTCGCGGCCGTCCCAGTAGAACCGGCAACACTCGTTCGTGCACTCCGCGCGCCAGGCGATGAGGTCGTCGCTCGTGACGACCGCGCCGCCTTCGCCGCAGGACATGTTCTTGTAGTAGTTGAAGCTGAACCCGGCCGCGTGGCCGAAGGCGCCGAGCTTCTTGCCCTCGTATCCGCCGCCCACGGCCTGGCACACGTCCTCGACCACGAGCAGCTTGCGCTTCTTCGCGACGCGCAGGAGCGCCTTCATGTCGCAGCACAGGCCCCACATGTGCACCGGCATGACCGCCTTGGTGCGCGGGCCGGCCATCGTGTCCACGGCCTTGGGGTCGATGGTGATGCTCTCGTCGATGTCGACGACGACCGGGATCGCGCCGACCGCGAGCACTGCGATCGCGGATGCCATGTACGTGCATGCGGGCACGAGGACTTCGTCGCCGGGCCCCACGCCGACGCCCACGAGTGCGGCGCGCAGCGCGTCCGTGCCGCTCGCGGTCATGGCCACGTGCTTGACGCCAAGGTATTTGGCGTAGCGCTTCTCAAAGCGTTCGCACTCCGAGCCGAGATTGCCGTAACGGAAAAGCTTGCCGCTCAAGATAACCTTGGCGACCGCGTAGGCTTCTTTTTGTCCAATGCGATACATGGCAGGGGTTCCTGTTCGTGAAAGGGACAACCCTTGTGGACTGTCCCCGCTGGTGGGATTGCAAAAGCGCGATAGCTTACGATCACCGCGGCAGACCGTCAAGGATGCAGCGCACCGGAAAGCCTCTCCACATCGGAGCGCGAAAACGCGATAATGCGCTGTCCATGATTGCGCCTCTGGTGTAGGATGCGTCTTCAGACGCAGACGAGCGTTGGCGTTCGTAGCGCGCACGTCAGTGCGTTCTGCCGTCGTTTGAGCCCTGGCCACGGAACGCTCTTACGAGCGTGCTACAAACGGGGGCCGCTCCCTCCTGCCGCCCTCCCCCGGGCAACCATAGGAGCCTCCTTTGCGAATCACCACCATCCTCCTCGCCGCCTGCGTCCTCACGTCAAGCCGTGCCATGGCGAGCGTCGATGAACTCTACGTGAAGAAGGCCACCTTCGCCCAGACCATGCACGCGACGCGCACAAAGCTGCGGGAGTACTACAAGGCTCGCGGCTTCCAGCCATACATGAGCGGGCTCATGAACCGGAGGGCCAGGCCGTTCCGCATCACGGTCGACGTGTCGAACCTGGACAAGCTTTACCTCGTGGCGCACCACGACAACGACAAGGTCTGGGCGCCGGTGGTGTGGGGCGAGGCCAAGCTCATCGACAAGGCCGGCAAGGAGACGCAACTGGCCGCGCTCAAGCCGGCGTCCTTCCGCGCCAAGCGCCGCAATTTCAGGCGCTACCACAACAAGCCGGTCAACTGCGGCAAGGCCACGTTCAAGCACGGCCTCTACGCCATGACCCCGGCCGAAATCTGCTACAAGTTGGACAAGAAGTTCGCGCGCTTCGAGGCGACCCTCGGGGTCATTGACACAGGCGGCCCCTCCGCCAGCATCCGTTTCAAAGTGCTCGACCGGCCCAACCAGGACGATCTCAACAACCTGCTGTGGCAGCGCGTAGCAAAGGACTTCCGTCTCGAGGCAAGCCGCTTCTACAGCCGCGACGGCGAGTTTTGGTTCGGCAACGACTCCACGGCCGGCTGGGAGGCGCGCATCGTCGATGCTTGGGTGCTGCGGCGCATGAACAGGCTCGCAAACGGCCTGCGCAGGGAACTGGCCGCGCTGAAGAAGCAAAAGAGGACGCCCCAAGA
>JAJRTI010000558.1 GCA_024278415.1 Planctomycetota bacterium
GCCCAGCGTGGCGCTCGTTCGCCCGCTGACGCGACCGAACGAGCTTGCACTGGGCTATGTTGTGATGCGCCTTCGGCGCATGTGCATTCTGCGCCGGCGCACCACGGGAATGAACGCCCAGTTTACTACGTACGTTCAGACTTGCACCCTTTGTTTTGCAGATGCGCAAATCTCGTGCACGCCCCATGGCCTTTGGCAAGTTGCAATGCTCAACAGGGAGTTGTAAGATTCTGCGCTTTGGATAGCGGACCGTTCCGTTGTTGCCGATGTCTAACAGAGGGATTTACGGATGGCGAGTGAACTTACGTTGGTCTTGCTGAAGCCTGATGCGCTCGAGCGCTCACTGACAGGCGCGGTCTTGACCCAGCTTTCAGGTGAAGGGCTGGAGATCGTGGCCGCGAAAGTGGTGAAGGTGTCGGAGGGCCTCGCCCGCGCACACTATGCCGAGCACGAGGATAAGCCGTTTTTCGATGAGCTTGTGCGTTATCTCAAGGGCGAGTTCCACAACCGTAAGAAGGTGCTGGCGCTGGTTTACTCAGGCCATGATGCCATCGCTCGCATTCGCGAGAAGATTGGGCCCACCAACCCGATGGTGAAGACCTCGGACCACGAACCCACGACGATCCGCCAGAAATACGGCCGCGTCGTGCCCGTCAAGGCGCCCGATGGCGAACACGATCTGGTCGTCGACGGGCACGTGGTGCTGCGTTTTGAAAACGTGATCCACGGCTCCACGCGGGAGGACGCAGAGAAGGAGATCAAGCTGTGGTTCCAGCCTGAGGAAATCATCTCCGAGGCGCGGATTTACGCCACCGAGCGCCTCACGGCGAAGATCTACCGAGGGGCAGAGCTGGCCGAGGAGAAGGATGTGCTTGTGTGGAAGGATGAGTAGCGAGACGGGCAGGCGGCGAGAGCGGGCATGAGCAAAGACGCGGAAGCAACCCTCGATTTCTCGCCGGCGGAGGGCCGTCGCGTGAGAGCCGCGCTACTGCGGTGGTATGGGAGGCACAAGCGAGATCTGCCTTGGCGCAAGCGCGTGACGCCATATCGCACGTGGGTGGCGGAGGCGATGCTCCAGCAGACGCAGGTCGCGACTGTGGTTCCCTACTATAGTCGCTTCCTGAAGTTCTTCCCATCCGTCAAAGCACTGGCGGAATCGGACCAAGACGCGTTGATGAAGGCGTGGGAGGGGCTAGGCTATTACACGCGTTGCCGCAATCTGTGCAAGGCCGCGCAGATGATCCGCCGCGAGTTCGGCGGGCGATTCCCGCGCACGCTCGAAGGGCTGATGCGTCTGCCAGGAGTCGGGCGGTACACGGCCAGCGCGATTCTCAGTATCGCAATGGGACAGGACGCGGCTGTGGTGGACGGCAATGTGATTCGCGTGTTTGCGCGGCTCTTGGACTATCATGGCGACGCGGCCAAGCCTCAGACCAAGGAGCTGTTTTGGGGCGTGGCCCAACGGCTGCTGCCGTCGGGGAGGGCCGGCGACTTCAACCAAGCGCTCATGGAGTTGGGCGCGACCGTGTGCAAGCCCAAGTCGCCACAGTGCGGCGCGTGCCCGGTGCGGTCCATCTGCCGCGCGCGGGCCGCAGGCACTCAACACGACCTCCCGCGCAAGTCCCGCCGCGGGAAAACGCCGCACTACGATATTGGTGTGGGGGTGGTCTGGAAGGGCGGCAACGTGCTCATCGACCGGCGGCCGGCCGAGGGCCTCCTGGGCGGCCTCTGGGAGTTTCCTGGTGGCAAGCAGAAGGCGGGGGAGACGATCGAAGAGTGCGTCGAGCGCGAAGTGAAGGAGGAGCTTGGCGTTGACGTGCGCGTGCGCCGGCACATGATGAGCGTGAAGCACGCGTACTCGCACTTCAAGGTGACGCTGCACTTCTACGAGTGCGAGCATGTCGCCGGAAAACCCCAACCGCTGCGCTGCGACGCGTGCAAGTGGGTGGAGCCGCGCGAGTTGGGCGAGTACGCGTTTCCGTCGGGAAGCGCGAAAGCGGTGGAGGCGGTGAAGCGTAAAGACGTAAAACGTGAAGCGTAAAACGTAAAGCGGGAGGGGCGAGAGGCAGGGCGTGCTGGGAGGATACTGCGTATTCCGTATTCCGTATTGCGTATCCTGAAGCGCGAGCGAGATACGGAATACGGAATACGCAGCGACGCGTCTGACTTTACGCTTTACGTTTTACGTTTTACGCATCACTCTTTACCCCCCGCGCCGCTTCCGATATAATCCGCTGCTCCCATCCCGGCTCCCATGTCCTGTGGGACGCATTGCACGAGGAGTTCCCCAATGGCAGACCTACCTATCAAAGCAGCCGACGAATGCCGCTACGACGGCGTGTCGCTCGGCGAAGTCATGATGCGTATCGACCCCGGCGACGTGCCGACTGCCCGCGCGCGCACGGCCCGCATTTGGCACGGCGGCGGCGAGACGAACGTGGCCGAGGGCATGAGCGCGTGCTTCGGCCTGCGCGCCGCGGTCGTGACCGCGCTCGTGGACGACGGCATCGGCCGGAACATCGAGAATCAGATGCGCGAGGCCGGGGTGGACACGTCGCTCATCGTGTGGTTCGACCCCAGCGGCAAGGGCAATCACCCGACCGATGCCAAGGGGACCCTGCACAATGGGATCAACTTCACGTGGAAGGGCAAGGGCGTGTTGCCGTCGGTGACCGAATACTACCGCGCGCATACCGCGGTGCGCGAATTGAAATGCGGCGACGTGGACTGGGACGCGATCTTCGGCGCGGGCGTGCGTTGGTTCCACACTGGCGGCATCTTCACGCTCATCTCGCCCCATTCCGCGCCGCTGGCCATCGAGGCGATGAAGAGCGCCAAAGCGCACGGTGCGTGCACGTCGTTCGACTTGAACTACCGCTCGAAGGTCGAGCCCGACAAGGACAAGGCGCGCGCGATCAACGCGCAGATCGTGCCGTACACCGATTTCCTCGTCGGCAACCAAGGCGACTTCGACGACGCTCTGGGTTACACGCTGAGCAATGACGTGAGCGAGAGCGACCCGTTCGACGTGTGGCTCGAAGCGTATTCCGGGATGCTGCGCCGCGTCGCGCGGGACTACAGCAACCTCAAGATCATCGGCACCCAGCTCCGCGGCGCGCTGAGCGCAGACCGCATCAATTGGGGCGCGGTGCTCTACGACGTGGCCGAGGACACGATCCACCAGGCCGTGGTGCGCGAGAACGTCGAGATCGCTGACCGCACCGGCGGCGGAGACTCGTTCGCTTCAGCCGTGGCGTCGGCGCTCATGAAAGGCAAGGATCTCGCGACCGCGGTCCAGTGGGGCGCGGCGCACGGCATCTGCGTGCAAGAGACCCCCGGCGACACGACCATGGTCACGCAGAAGGAAGTCGAGAAAGAAGTCGCCCGCGCGCTCAAAGGTGGCGGCGTGAGCGCGTTGAGATGAAACGTAAAGCGTAAAGCGTAAAGCGTGAGCAGCGAGAGGTCAGGAAGTAGCTACATTACGCTTTACGTTTTACGTTTTGCGAAGCAACCAGCATCATGGAGTGAACAACGATGTCAGATTACC
>JAJRTI010000559.1 GCA_024278415.1 Planctomycetota bacterium
CGCTCGTGCTCTTCCAGATCAACGACTCGGACTGGGAGCCGGGATTCCTGCCCGGCGCGCTCACGTTCGTGGAGCCCAACGCGCGCTCGGGCAAGATCGCGAAGCCCGATCACCCGCTCTTCAGCAAGCCCCATGCGATCGCGTCGCTCGCGGGCTTGGAGTGCTACGACACGGTCGCGCACGCGGGCCAGGAGTGGGCCGTGTTGCTGCGCGACGACGGGGGCCGGCCGGCGATCTTGGAGGCTAAGGTGGGCGCGGGGCGGGTGTTGGTGATCGAGCCGAACGTGGACCAGGCCGCGGCGAACCCCACCCACTGTCCCCAGGGCATGGCTCCCAGCGTGCCGAAGCAGTTCATGGAGAACGTGGCCGCGTATTGCGGCGCGAAGTAGGCCCGCGCTTGGGGCCTACGTTGCCCCGCGGAAATCGCGCTTGCTGAGTTCGTACTTCTTCATGCGCTCGTAGAGCGCGCGGCGCGAGATGCCCAGGGCCGCGGCGGTGCCGTTGATCTCGCCGTGGTTTTCTCGCAGCGCGGCCTCGATCACTGTGCGCTCGGTGCGCTCCATCTCTGCCCGCAGCCGTCCCCCGGTGGCCGGCAGGGACAAGAGCCGCGCGGCTCCGAAGCTCTCATCGTGGGCGAAGGGCCCTGCCTGGCCGTCGTGCGCGGCGATCACCATGCGCTCGACTGCGTTCTTCAACTCCCGCACGTTGCCCGGCCACGTGTGCCGGCGCATGAGTGTGAGCGTTTCCTCAGGGACTTTTGGCACAGGGATGCCGTTGCGTTCGGCTGCGCGCTTGACGAAGTAGGCCGCGAGCAAGGGCACGTCTTCGAGCCGCTCGCGCAGGGGCGGCACGCGGATTCGAAGCACCGCGATGCGATGGAAGAAGTCCTCGCGCATGCGGCCGCTGCGCACTTCGTCCTCCAAGTCGGCCTTTGAGGTCGTGATGATCCGCACGTGCACGTGCCGCGGGTTGTCGCACCCGAGGGGGGTGACCATGCCGTCTTCCAGCACGCGAAGCAGTTGGATCTGTGCGCGGGTGGAGATGCTCTCGATCTCGTCGAGCAGGAGCGACCCGCCGCACGCGGCCACGAGCTTGCCTTCGCGTTCGGTCTCCGCGCCGGTGAACGCGCCTTTCGAGTGGCCGAACAATTCGCTGTCGAGCATGGTCTCTGGGAGCGCGCCGGCGTTGACGGGCACGAAGGGGCCATCGCCGCAAGGGCTCGCGGCATGGATCGCGTGGGCGACCAGTTCCTTGCCGGCGCCGGTCTCGCCTGTGATGAGCACGGGCGTGTAGGCTTTGGCCACGACTTCGATTTGTGCGTAGAGATCCTGCATGGTGCGGCTGCGGCCAATCATGCCGAACCGGCCGGGTGCGTCGGGCGCTCCGGCTTGGAGTTGCCGGCGCAGGGTGTCGCTCTCGCGGCGCAGCACCATCTTCTCCACGGCTCGGGCCACGGACGCGAGCAGCACGCCATCCTCGAAGGGCTTCTCGACAAAGTCGTATGCGCCCGCTTGGAGGCAGCGCACGGCCATGGCCACGTCGCCGTGGCCGGTGATCATGATAACCGGCGGGTCGAGGCCGCGGCGTGCGGCCTCGGCGAGGAACCCCTCGCCGTCCATGCCGGGCATCTTCACGTCCGACAGCACAGCGTCCGCGTCGGGCAGGCCTGGCCATGCGAGCGCGGCTTCGGCCGAGGAGAATGCTTCCACGGTGTAGCCGCGCAGCTTGAGCATCTGGCGGATCGAGAGGCGTGCGGCTTCGTCGTCGTCGATGATGACCAATCGGCCTTTGGGTTCACTCATGGACTTCCCGCTTTTCCCATCGGGCCGCGTCGTGGCGCAGGGGCAGCCGCACGCGGAACGTGGCGCCTTTGCCCGGGCGGCCCACGGCCTCGATGACGCCTTGGTGGTCCTTGATGATGCCCAGCGAAATGGATAGGCCGAGGCCGGTGCCGTGGCCGACTTCCTTGGTGCTGTAGAATGGCGTGAAGAGCTTGGCCGCATCCTCAGGGGCAAAGCCCTTGCCCGTGTCGCGGACCTCGGCGACTACGGGCAGGTCGTTGGTTGCGTCGAATCGCGTGGTGACCGACAGGCGCCGGTCCGGCGACTCCTGCATGGCCTGTTTGGCGTTCGCGAGCAGGTTGAGGAAGACCTGCTCCAGGCGGATACGGTCGCCCGTGACCTGGGGGAGGCTGTCGGCGAGGCTCACGCTCAACTCGATGCTGTCGAGCCGAAGCTGTGGCTGCACGAATTCGACCGTCTCGCTGACGATTGCGTTCAGGTCCACCTCCTCCCACTGGCGCTCGGTGCGCCGGGTGAGCTGGCGCATCTGGGCAATGATGCGCGACGCGCGGTCGACCTGCTGTGCGACCATGTCGAGGTTTTCCATCACGTCGTGGCGCGAGCCGGCCTCATGTTCGAGCATGTAGTGTGCGTTCTTGGCGAACGTGCGGATGCCCGTGAGGGGTTGGTTGAGTTCGTGAGCGATGGATGCGGCCATCTCGCCGAGTTCGGCGAGCCGGGTCGAGTGCACGAGTTGCTCCTCCTGCTCGCGCGCCAACTCCGTCAACTCGCGGCGCTCGGCTTCGGCTTGCTTCTGTTCGGTGATATCGTGTGCGCTGACGCAGACCGCGGGTTCGCCGTTGTAGTTGACCGCGGACGAAGCGAGGTCGGCCCAGATGATTGCGCCGTCCTTGCGCACGAGTCTGCACTCGTAGTGCAGGTCCGCGGCGACTCCCTCCTCGCGCAGTGCGGCGAACCCGTGCACGCGCTCCCGCTCATCGGGGTGGCAGAAGCTCCACGGTTCCTGTCCCTCCATCTCGGCCGCGTCGCAGCCGATCATGTCGGCGAAGCGTTTGCTCACGAGCAGGATAGCGTCGTCGCGATAGATCATGAGCCCGGCGGCAGGGGCCTCGACGATGTCCCGCTCGGTGGGCGAGGTCATGGCCTTTTCCATGGCCGCGGAGCGTTTGCCCAGGGTGCCGATGCAGAAGGCCACGCCGATCATGAACCCTGCGCGCACGAGGTCGCTGGCCAGCATGTGCGTGTGCGGGCTGGCCAGGTGGGTGACCAAAGTTGCGAGGGCGAGGAGCGCCGCGACATAGAGCGCGTGGCGCCCGAACCAGATGCCCGCGAGCACGATGACCACGTAGGCCATGTGGGAGCCGAGCATGCTGAGGGGTTCGTAGAAGCCCAGCCCAGCACAGATCAGCGCCAACAGCGCGAGGGTCGTGATGCGGAGCGCGGCCGACGCGTTCTTCTTCTCGAGGGCATCCATGCGGGATCCGTGGCCAGACGTGGGCGGCCACCTCGCGCCGATCACTGGCCCACGGCCCCCATGCGCGGCGCCTTTGGGAGCGGCTAGTCTTTTTCCTTCAGCGCCAGCAACTGCCCGTCGTCGCTGGCCAGGTAAAGCGTGCTGCTGGTGTTGGGGAGGGACCGAGTGAACTTGGCCGGCTCAAGTTCGTAGATACGCTTGCCGGTCTTTGCGTCCACCACGCTGAGAAGCCCGTCCTGCGTGTGGATGTAGGCGCGCGCCTGGGTCCAGGCCGCCACGTGGCCCACCGTGTCGCTGAGGAGCCATTGCTGCTGGCCCGACTTGCGGCTGAACGCGTAGAGCCCGCGGGTGCGGCAGGGCACGGCCACCGTGTCGCCGGCGACCTGCGGCAGGTCGAACAACGGCCCGGCCGTCGTGGCGACCCACGTGGGTTTGGGTTTCTGGCCGCGGGGCATCGCGGCCGTGTCAAACGCGTATAGGTTGCCGTCGGCCGAGGCTACGAAAACCCAACTGCCGGCGACGACAGGCGCCATGAGGTCCGCGCCGACGGCGTAGTCCCAGACGGGGTTGCCGGTCGCGTCGTCTACGCAGTGGACGGAGCCGCCGGAGTCCCTCGAGACGTAGACGACGAAGTTGCCGACGCATGCAGGCTTGGCCCATAGCGTGCCAAGGTGCTTGGCCATCTTCACGCCCCAGACATCTTCGCCGGTCTTCACGTCGATCTTGGCCACGCGGCTCGTGACGAGTGGGATATAGAGGAATCCGTTCCTGTACACAGGCGCGGCCACGGCCGCGTCAGCATGGAGGCGCCGGTGGAACAGTTGGCGGCCATCGCGCAGATCGAACACGCGCAGGTTGCCCCTCACTTCGTAGCCCACGCGGTCGCCCATGAGTATGGGGGGAAAGGCCAGTTGCCACTGGAGCGCCTGTTGCCACCGTTGGATGCCCGTCTTCGCGTTCAGACAATGCAGGATGCCCGAAACGGTTTCTACGTACACATTCTGAGCGTCTAGATAGACCTTGCGAACGGCCCCGCAGTTCAGGTCGCGCTTCCACGCGACGGCCAGCCCGGCTTCCTTGAGCCGCGCGTCGGTGAAGATGGACTTGGCGGCCGGGGCGTCCTCGGTCTTGGCGTTTTCGCAAGTCTGTTGGCTCTTGCAGCCCAATGGGACAGACGCACACGCCAACAACAGAATGAAGCAGATTCGTCGAGTCATGGACGTATCCTCTGGTGGATGGCGGAACATGCAAGGCCTGGCATTGTAGCCAACAGAGGCCAAATGTCAAGGTGGACGGTTGCGGTACTTGGGCGCTGGGAGCGTACGCTGCACGGCCTGCGCGAAGCCGAAGAATGCTGGCGTTCTGGCCGAGCTGCACGCCAGCATGGGGCTTGTCCCAGCAGTGGCGATAGCCCCGCGGCCGATCCGGATGTGCCTGCGCGGGAGAGACGGCGGACGGCCACGTTCGCCACGGCGGCGGACGCGGCCATCCGCCGCGAGCGACTTGAAAGCCGGATTGGGATCCCCATGCGCTCATCCGAGCAGCTTGCGGCAGCGCATGGATATCATGGCCGCGAATTGGTAGAACGCAACCCTTGCAGAGTTGGGAGAGAGCTGGATTCTCTCTCCTACGACGGCAGCGCATCCAGGAGAAAAGACCATGAAGCAGTTGCACATCCTCATCGCCGCGTGCTGGGCCTTGGCGCTGGCCCCGCCAGCCCCAGGCGCAGAATACTTCGTCGACCAAGGCCACGCGGCCGCGTCTGACGAGAACCCCGGCGCCGCGGACCGGCCCTTCAAGACGATCAATCGCAGCTTCAAGGGCCTCAAGCCCGGCGACACGGTCTGGGTGAAGAAGGGCGTGTACCGCGAGAACATCATGCTTTCGTCCGCGCCGGGGACGGTGCGCCAGTGGAAGTACGCGGTCATCCCGTCCGGCAAGAGCTACGCGCAGATGGTCAATTTCTATGCCTGGCCCGGCGACGAGGTGGTGATCAAAGGCAGCGACGTGGTGGCCGGGTGGACACATCACAAAGACGCCATCTGGGTCAAAGAGGGCTGGGCGGCCAACAGCCAGCAGGTGTTCGTGGACGACAAGCCGCTTCAGCAGATCGCCGGCGAGATGGTGCGCTACCTCTCCATGCGCGGCCGCTGGAAGGGCCGCAAGGGCGATGGGCTCGCCGACATGGATCCCGGCTCGTTTTACTACGACATCAAGGCCAAGACACTCTACGTCTGGCTCAAAGACGGCGGCGACCCGAACGCGCACGTGGTCGAGGCGAGCGTGCGGCCGTTCCTCTGGTTCATGCGCGCGCTCGACTACATCCGCGTCGTGGGCCTGAAGATGCGGCACTCGAACACGAGCACGGTCGTGAACTGGTCGGCCGCGTGCATCAACGGCCACGACAACATCATGGAGAACGTCGCGATCGAATGGGCGGACTTCGGCGCGATGAGCGTGAGCGGGTCCAACAACACGCTGGTGAACTGCACGTTCAACCACAGCGGCTGCGTGGGCCTGGGCGCCCGCGGCTGGGGCCATCGGTTTATCAACTGCGAGACCTCCTACAACAACTACCGCTACTGGAGCGCGGGCTGGCACGCGGGCGGCGTGAAGATCATCCCCGACTGCCACGACACGGTCATGAGCGGCCACGTGGCGGCTTACAATTACAAGTCTCCAGGCATTTGGTTCGACGGCCGAAACTCAAACGTGACGATCCAGAACTGCATCTCGCACCACAACGGAGGCGCGGGCATCATGTACGAGATCAGCGAGCGCGCAACGATCAAGAACAACATCTGCTACGAGAATGCACAGCGCGGCATCTACATCTCCAACTCGTCGTACTGCGCGATCCTGCACAACACCTGCTACAAGAACGGCATGTCCGGCATTGTGCTGATCGGTGTCAAACGCGTGAGCCAGACGTACGGCCGCGGCAAGGAGAACCGATGGCCCGGCGGCCACAACGTGGTGTGGGGCAACATCCTCATGGACAACTGCCACCCCGACCTCGCGCCCAAGGGCTGGAGCACGAGGCCGGAACTTATCCTGCCCACGGACGCGGACAGCAACGCGGGCAACGTGTGCGACTACAACCTCTACTACCGAAGCAACGGCCGGGTGCTGCCGTTCTGGAAAGGCTGGGGACAGACGGTGTGCCGCGATCTCGAACAGTGGCGCAAGAAGACCGGCTACGACCGGCACAGCACCGCCGCGGAGCCCAAGTTCGCGGACCTCGCCAAGCGCGACTTCCACCCCATCGAAGGCTCGCCCGCGCTCTGGTTAGTGCGGCCCACCCAGAGCGTGCGCTTCGACTTCGAAGGCCGCGTGCGCCCGCGGGACAAAACGTACGTGACCGCGGGCGCGTACGAAGGGCCAGACGGCCTGTTGAAAGCGTACCTGGCCGGCAAAAAGCCGGTCGCAGTGGGCAAGTACAAGATCGTGATGCTGCCCCCGAAGTTGCGCCAGCTCATACCGGTCGCGAACCGGGCGTTCGACCCCCTGCGCCACGCGGTCCGCTACCAGCCCCGCAAGCCTCTCGCCGGCGGCATCCTGGGGCTGGCGTACGGCGGCGTGCCGTACGCGCTCAAGGAGAATCCCGAAGCCCTCATGCTGTCCAAGGCCCGGCTGGCCGCGGTTGTCCCGGTGGACAAGCAGGTGCGCAAACTGCACATCTTGCTGGCCGCGGTCGGCGTCACCCACCAGCCGCTCGCCACGTGCACGATCGCGCGCGAGGACGGGCACAAGATTGTGCTCGCCTGGCAGGGCGGCAAGAACATCGGCCCTAGCATTGGAGAGTGGAGCGGCGCGCTCGCCGACCTGCCGGGCAAGCCCGGCAAGACGGAGATCGCCTGGAGCGGCCCGCAAGACAAGACCACCGTGCGCCTGTTCCACACGGTGTGGGACAATGAGAACGAGTGGTACCCAGTGAAGCAGATTGAATGGCGGCTTCAGGACGCCGCCGCGACGCTGTTCGTATTAGCCGTGACCGTGGAGTAGGAACAAGGTTTCCGGCACTCGCGCTGGACGGCCACGTCCGGCGCCGCGTTTCGTTTCTGCGTAGGGGCGGACGTGGCCGTCCGCCGCGAGTGTGTGCAAACGGCGGTAGCCGCCTTCGCCAGAATGCGGCCGTTCTGTGAGCGGCTTGTCGGTTGCCCCGCATGCTTCCACCGACGAACCGCGCTTGCTATAATCCGCGCGTCCACCCGTGAGGAGGCGGTTGCTGTGCCCTTTGTCCCCATCCCCGAAGACAAGATTCCCGCCCAGGTTGCGCTGGCGTACGATCGCCTGTGCAACGGCGGCGTGCTGCTCGTAGGAGCCGGGGCCGACGGCAAGGCGAACCCGATGACGATCAGTTGGTGGCTCTTCGGACAGTTCTACCACGGCCGGCCCATGTCGGTCGTCGCGGTCAAACCGACACGATACACCTTCGGCCTGATCGAGCGGGCGCGCGAGTTCGTCGTGTCCGTGATGCCGGCCGAGTGGCGGGCCGCGGTGGACTTCTGCGGCTGCCACTCGGGCCGAGACGTGGACAAGCTCGACGCCACAGGGCTCAGCGCCGCGCCTTCGCTTGAAGTCGATGTGCCCAGCATCCAACAAGCCGCGGCCAACTTCGAGTGCCGGTGCTACCACGTCGAGCGGCCGCCCCACATGATCCTCACGCCCGAGCATCGGCAGCAGCCCCTGGGCGAACAGCACTCGATCTACTTTGCAGAGATTTTGACCATCCAATCCTGGCAACCGTAAAGGTGTAGCGCAATGAACATCTCCAGCCGCAAGATTGGCGACGTGACGGTGCTCGAACTCGATGGCGGGCTCGGCTACGACAACTACAAGACCTTCAAGGAAGACATCGACCCATACGTATCGCAAGACACGCTGAAGCTGGTCATCGATCTGGAGAAGATCTCGTACCTCAGCTCGTGGGGCATCGGCGCATTGCTGTCCATCTCGTCGCAAGTCAAGAAGAACGGCGGCGCGGTCGCGTTCGCGAACCTCCATGGCGAAATCTCGGAGATCATCCACATCATGCGGCTCAACACGGTGTTCGACCTCTTCGACAGCGTCGACGAGGCGGCCGCGTCGTTGGTGGAGAAGTAGCCGCGTACCTTGGAGTGCGGCGGCCTGACGCCGCTTTGGATCGGTTGGTTGGTGGCCGCATGCGCCAGCATGCGGGCATCGTCTGCTCCCAGCATGCTCTGCGGATGACTCTGCCATGACCCCACGCGAACGGCTCATCGCCGCGTTCGAACATCAGCCACCCACCGGCCGCGTGCCCCACTTCGAGCTGGTGTTCTTCCTCACCATGGAGGCCTTCGGCAAGGTGCACCCATCGCACCGGTCGTACCACCAATGGGACCAGATGGAGGAGAAGGAGCGGCAGTTGCACCGGGAGGACATGGCCGGCCTGTACGTCGCAATCGCGGAGCGCTACGAGCACTGCGCGATCTTTCTCCACGGCAACCCCAACTGCCTTGAGGAGGCCATGCGACTCGCGGACGTGGTGCGGGAGAAGTCGGGCGACCGCTTCTTCCTCATGCGCCATGGCGACGCGACGTATAGCATCCCCAGCGGCTCGAACATGGAGGCCTTCGCCTACCGCCTTGTGGACGAGCCCCAGAAGCTCAAGGACGATGCGGCTCGCCGCGTGGACGACGCACTCGCGACCGGGGAGCGCCTGGCCAAGCATGGCGCGTACGACGGCTTCGCGCTTTGCGCGGACTACTGCCTCAACGACGGGCCGTTCCTCTCGCCGAACCAGTTCGCTGAGTTCGTCGCCCCTTACCTCAAGCGACTCATCACCGGATACCGCGAGCAGGGCTTCCGCACGATCAAACATACCGACGGCAACATCATGCCGATCTTGGATCAGCTTGTGGACTGCGAGCCCGATGCGCTCCACTCGCTGGACCCGCAGGGCGGCGTGGACTTGGCGGCAGTGAAGCAGCGTTACGGCGGCCGGGTGTGCCTCATCGGCAACGTGAACTGCGGGCTTCTGGACACTGGCACGGACGAGGAGGTCGTGGAGGCCGTGCGCGACGCGTTGCGCCACGGCATGCCTGGGGGCGGGTACGTGCTGTCCACGAGCAATTGCATCTATGCCGGCATGGCGTTGCGTCGCTACGAGTTGATGCTCGACGTGTGGCGTCGGGAAGGGAACTACTGACGAGCGATCAATGCCCCATGACGAGGCCAGAGCCGCAATTGCCAGCGACCTCCTCGCTCTAGGCGTGCGGCCGGGCGGCGTGCTGCTCATGCACGCGTCGCTCGGTTCTTTGGGCTATGTGCCGGGCGGATCGGAGACAGTGGTCCAGGGTGTGCTGTCCGCGCTTGGGGAGGAAGGCACGCTGCTTGTGCCTGCTCTGAGTTTCCGCGACGTGGGCGCGGATCAGCCCGTGTTCGACGTGCTGCGGACCCCCGCATGTATCGGCGCGATCCCCGAACATTTCCGCACACGGCCAGGCTCGATGCGCAGCATACACCCGACGCACTCGGTGGCAGGCGTGGGGCCGATGGCGGAGGATCTGCTGGGCGAGCATCATCTGGACGCCACGCCCTGCGGGCCCCATTCGCCGTTCCGCAAGCTGCGCGACGTGGGCGGGCAGCTCCTCATGCTGGGCTGTGGGCTTCGGCCGAACACGTCTATGCACGGCGTGGAGGAGCTGGCTGGGCCGCCGTACCTCTTCGGAGCGGACGTGGCGTATCGCATCATCTTGCCCGATGGCAGCGCGAGGCCGTACATCTGCCGGCGGCACGCGTTCGGCACGTACGCGCAGCGCTACGACCGCCTGGCCGATTTGCTGCAGGGCGACGCCTTGCGGTCCGGGCCCGTGCTGGCCGCGGCCGCGCATCTCGTCGAAGTACGAGCCATGTGGGAGGCGGGTGTGGCGGCGATGGAGCGGAACCCACTCTATTTCGTGGAGCCGAGCAGCTAACCGCAACCCCTGCGCAGCAGGCTACACCCAATGTCATCGACTCAGCACACCTTAGCGCCGTAGGCGCGGCAGTCACTAGCCCAAGGCGCAAGCCTTGGGTGGTCAGCGGATCCGCCGCAAGCTAAGCCCCAACGGGGCGACAGAACTCCGCAAAGGGTCGCTTCTGTCGCCTCTACGAGGCTCTGGCTTCCACGGCCCATGGCTCCCAAGGCTTACGCCTTGGGCTATTGACTGTCGCCCCGCCGGGGCTACTCTTGCGCCCTAAGTTAATGGCATTGGGCTACACCTGCCGCGGCAACCCCAGCTTCTGTTGCCAGTTCTCCGCTTCCTCGCGTAGCACGTCCAGCTTGCCCCGTTCCTCCTCGTTGAAGGGGGGGGCGCAGCGCCGACAGGCGGTTTCGATGCCCATGCCGGCCTGCACGAGGAACTGCTTAGCCGATTGCGGATACTTGTGCTTGAGCAGCTCCTGGGCGATGGCGAAGAATCGCTGCAAGGACTCCGCCGTCTCCGGCTCGTCCTCGAAGTGCTCGCAGAGCCACACCCAGAGCCGCGGGTAGAAGTTCGCCGCGATGCCGCTGAAGCCGTCGGCGCCCATGCGCAAGCTCGCGAGAAAGGTGAGCGTGTTCGCGTTGTAGAAGCGGAAGGCCGAGCCGCGCACCGCGTCGATCTTGGCCTTGATGGTGCCGATGCGGGAGGATGTTTCTTTGAGGAAGAGGAAGCGTTTCGTGGACGCGGCCCAGGCCATCTGCGTGGGCGTGAGCAGACGGTGATACGGCAGCGGGCATTCGTACAGACCCAGCGCCGCGGAGCCGGTGCGCGCCATGAGGGCTTCCGCGTTCTCGCACCACTGATCGTCCGAATCGCCCTCGGCTGCGAGTTGGCAAACGAGGCAGACGACCGCATCTACGCCGGTGTCGGCCATGCGGTTCACGAACGCGGCCTGGTCGCCGAGGGATTCGGCGAAGGTCGCCGCGGCCACCACGGGCACGCGGCCCCGTGCGCGGTCGACCACGCGGCGAGCGAGCGCCAGACGCTCGTCGTTCGTGAGTTCGTACATCTCGCTCGACAGACATACCGTGAACAGGCCGGCGACGCCCGCGTCGATGTACCAGTCCGTGAGTTGGTCGACGCCGGCCCAGTCGATGCTCTTGTCTGCATTGAACGCGGTCAGCATCACGGGCCACACGCCGCGCGGGACCGGCCGCGGGCGGGGCGCCGACGGATCAGTCGTTGCGTCAGGCACGTGGTTCTCCTGAGAGAGTGGGGCGGGTCAACTCGAACGATAACGTGTTGCCATGTGTGCGGCGCGAGGCGGGGTGGCTTGTAGTAGGGCGATTTATCGCCCGTTTCTCCAGCGCGGCCGACGGGCGATGAATCGCCCTACTACGAGCGGCCAGACGGCGGGTCAGCGTGCCGAGGTGCTCGGCATTTCATACACATGCACTTCCAGCGGTTCGAAACGATCGCGGAGCTTGCCGTCTTGCACCGCGACCTTGCGGTCTTCGAACAGCACCTCCACCCGGCCGTCTTTCGCCAGGCCTTTCGGAGCGAGCGTGGCGGTGCACTCCGCCTTGCCGCGGTTGACCGCGATGACCACGGTCCGATCGGGGAGCGTCTTTTGCCAAACGTGCACCTCCGCGCCGTCAGCCGGCTTGACCACGGACGTGCGGATGTCGCCCTTGGCCGTGAGCACGGGCCGAAGCGACTTGATGTCCGCCACGGTCTGCTTCAGGGACGCCCAGGCCTGCGGAGCGTTGGCCACGGTGAGATACCTCCGGCTCCCGCCGTAACCCCACCACCACCACACAAGGCAACTGCTGTTGTGTGCGATGGCCATGAACGCGTTCGCGCGCATCAACCGGCCGTCGGGCTGGAACGCGGCCGGATCCGGCGGGTCCTTCTTGCGGTCCCGCGCGCCCTGGCTTCTGTCGTAGCAGTGCAGGATCGCGGCTAGCGGCGTCCCCGTGCGCAGCGCTGCGCGGTGCTTGTCCAAGCGCTTCGCCACGAACGCGGTGCTGCCGTACACCTGCGTCCAGTGCACGTCGAGCGCGTCGCGATATTTTTCCACGGCGTCGTCACGCGCGCAGGTGACGACCACCGGATGGAACGGGTCGAGCGCCTTGATGAGCCGGTAGTACCGCTCAAGCCACACGGGTGAGACGTACTGATGCGTGAGATCCGGCTCGTCGAAGAGGTACCACGCGAACAGGGCCGGGTGCCGCATGAGCGCGCCGACGCGCTGGGCCACGAACTCCTCGTCGCCCGCGATCAGCCGGCGCCGGTTGATGCCGATGAACGCCTGGAGGCCGTGCTTGCGCGCCGCGTCGAGATAGTCGATTGCGGTAGCGTTCGTGCCCGAGCCGTCCCATTCGTACGAGTGCACGAAGTCGAAGCCCGCGCTTGCGATCTCGGGCATGTCTTCGACGCGCACACCGTACATGCCGAGCAGGAAGCGCCGCGTGCCATCCGTCTCGACTCCGCCGCTTGGCCGCCAAACAGTCTTCGGTTGCGGCTTGGCATAGGTGAAGAAGAGCTTCCTCTCCGCCGCGTTGCCAGCGGCGTCGGCCACACGCACACGCACGATGTGGACGCCCTCGCCCCATCCCTGCGCTGGGGCGAACCGCGCCTCCGTGGCGCCTTTCTCAATCGACTTGGATACGTCTCTCCCGTCCACGATCATGCGCACGTCCGTGACGCCTACGTTGTCCGCATATCGCACGCGAATGGGCGCCGCGGCCTTGCTGAGGTAACCATGAGCCTCCTCGATCGTGGGCTCGGTCGTGTCGTCGTCGAGCGCCGCGGTCTGGTTGAACCACCACGTGTCCGACACCGCGCTTGCCGAGGACACGCGCCAGTACCATCGGCCAGGCCGAAGCGGCTTGTCGATCTGGATCGTCGGGCGCTCGATGTCGCGCCGTTCGACGACCTCGCCAGCCGGGAAGTCCGCGTTCTGGCAAAGTTCGATCCGCGTTCGCGTCTTCGGCGCGTAGAACCAATGAAGCCGCGGGGTGTTGTCGTGGACCCGCTGGCCGGTCAAGGGCGAGAGGAGTATGACCGGGAAGCGGACCTCAGCCAGCGACACATCGTCGAACCACGCGGCGCCGTGGCCTCGTAGCGCCAGGTAGACGATGGCAAAGCCGGCGCCCTTGGGCGCGGGCACGGCGTCGGTTTGGACTTTGCGCCAAGCGAACGAGCCGAACCCCTTGGGGCCGTAGCTGCCGCCGGCGAACCACTTGCCCTGCTTGTCTGCGAACTCCAAGATGACCGTGGCGCCCACAGGCCACATGCCGCCCACGCTCGCACGTTCGACCTTCTGCGCGCGAACCCACGCCTGCGCCTGGTACATGTGCCCCTCCTGTACGGGCACGGTCTGGATCAAGTATGCGCTGCCGCGCGAGCCTGCGGTGCCGTTGATCGTCATCCGAGCGGCTTGCGCTCCGCTGTGCTTGACCTTGGAGTCCAACGACATGAACGGGTTCCGGCTCCACCCGGCCGCTGTGTCCGCCTCGAACCCTGGGTTCTTCATCGTCAGCGCCTTGCGCTCGACCGCACGCTGCGACAGCATCGCGTCGCGGCCCGCGTATTCCTCTGGAGCGGCTTCCTTCACCTCGATCTCGATGAAGTCTTTGGTCGTGCGAGGCGCAACGCCGTTCGACCCGATGACCTTCACGAGGAAGAGGCCAGAGCCGCCTGCCCGGCGATCCTGTAGCTCGAACCGCGAGCAACGCACGACGATGGTGCGGTCGCGGCGCTCGAACCGCAGTTCCTCGATGCCCAGAATCTTGTCGAACCGCTCTCGCAGCGACACGGTGCGGGGTTGCCCGTTGAGCCAGAGGAAGCATCGCGTCTCGTCCGTGCGCACAGCCTCCGGCGCGAGCTGCACCCAGAACTCGGTCGGCCCAGCCGCGGCGATCGTCGTGTCGAGCGAGTAACGGCAAGTCGTGTCGGTGAACGCGGCCGTCAACGTCGCGTCTTGGTTCTTCGGCGAGCGTCTCTCCCAGGCAACCGATTCCTCGCGCCGCGTAACGCGAGCGCCGCGCATGTTGAAGCGCTCGCCTTTCCACGCGGGAAGATACCCTCGCATGCCGCCCAGCTTGACGACAATGTCGCCCTTGAACGACAACGACTTCATGTCGGCCGTTTCCGCGACCACGCTCCAGGGGCCGAAGGACAGCGTCTCGCCGCCGAACGCTATGGCGGACGACGCTACAACGAGGAACGGGACGAAGCGCATCATTTGACGGGTGTGGCAAAGCACGGGGTTGTCCTTTCGCATGAGAATTATTGGCAAGCAAGATGCCTGCCCCACGGTCACCATCCCCCCGCGTACGCCGGATCCAGCCGCGGGGATGCGGCCGCGCAGCGGACACCGGTGGCCACGTCGATGGTCGCGGCGAGGGTGTTGCCTCCGGACCACGGGCCGGTCTCGTGCACGATGTGGCCGCGGTCGGCGAGTTCGTCGCGCACCTCCTTGGGGATGCGAGACTCGACGTTGAGCCGGCCGGGCTCGGCCTTGCGAGGGTAGAAGGACGAGGGGAAGTGGTCGGTGCAGAAGGTGGGGGCCTCGACCGCCTCCTGGAGCGAGAGGCCGAAGTCGACCACGCTTAGGAAGAAGAGCAGGGCCCACTGGTCTTGCTTGTCCCCGCCGGGGCTGCCGAAGACCATCCACGGCTGGCCGTCGCGCATCGCGAGGGACGGTGTGAGCGACGAGCGAGGGCGCTTGCCGGGCGCAATGCAGTTCGGGTGGCCTGCAACGAGCGAGAACATCTGCCCGCGCGTGCCCAAGGGGAAGCCCAAACCCGGCACGACCGGGGAGGACATGAGCCACCCCCCGCTCGGAGTGACCGAGACCATGTTGCCCGCGCTGTCTATCACCTCCAGCTTCGTCGTATCGCCGTCCGCGCTGCCGGCTTCGCGCGCAAACGCGGCGTCCACATCGACGATGCTCTGCGGCTTCAGCGCCGGCTTGCCGCCCGGGCGGAGGTCGAGCGACGCGGCTGCCGCGTCGACGAGCTTCGCGCGTTCAGCCGCATAGTCCTTGGACAGCAGCCGGTCGAATGGCACGTCCACGAAGATCGGGTCCCCGTAATAGAACTCGCGGTCCGCGTACGCGAGCTTCATGCATTCGACGACCGTGTGGATGTAGTCGGCCGAGAGATGGCCCATGCTCGCGAGGTCGAACTGCTCGAGGAGGTTCAGCGACTGGAGCAGCACCGGCCCCTGCGTCCACGGCCCGCATTTGAACACGTCGATGCCGCGGTAGGTCGTGCGCACCGGCTCCTCGACGCGGGCCTCAAACTCAGCGAAGTCCTCCACGGTGAGCAATCCCGTGTGGGACTCTCCCGACGCGTCCTTCACCGGCGTGGTGCGGCAGAAGTCGCAGATCGCCCTGGCGATGTCGCCTTGGTAGAACTCATCATGCGCGGCGCGCAGACCGTCCTCGCGCTTGCGGTGCTGCTGGTCCGCGTCGATGAGCCGCTGCATGGTCGCGGCCCAGTCCGGCTGACGCCACACCAAACCCAGCTCAGGTGGCTCGCCGTCGGGCATGAACTTCGCCGCTGACGACGGCCACTCCTCGCGGAAGCGCTCCGCGCGGCCGGCAATGCTGCCGCGGAGCGCGTCGTACACGGGGAAGCCGTCACGAGCCAACTCCACCGCGGGCGCAAGCACGTCCGCGAGCCGCATGGTGCCGAAGCGTTCGAGCAGCTTGATCCAACTCGCCACGGCCGGGGGCACGATCGCGCCCAGAAATCCGTCGCCAGGGATGATGTCGATGCCGCAGCCCAGGTAATGCTTGAGAGTCGCCTCTCGCGGCGCCACGCCGTGGCCACTGACAACCCACACGTCCCGGTCCTCGACCGAGTACACGAGCATGGGGCACTCGCCGGCGATGCCGTTCTGGTGCGGCTTGAGCACGGTCAGCGCAAACCCGACTGCGGCCGCGGCATCGGCCGCGTTGCCCCCGCGCTTGAGCACGTCGAGTCCGATCTGCGTCGCGAGGTAGTGGCCGGACGACACCACGGCCCGCGTGCCCATGATCATGGGGCGGCCGCCGGAGGGGCCGGTAGAGGTCTTGCTCATGGCGATGACGAGGCTCCGATTCGTGAAGGCCCGGTGGATGGGCTCAGGCAGATACCGTGTGTTGCGTATCCAGAATCGCGATCCGAGATACGGAATACTGCGTTGCACTACTCCATCAGCGGCCCATACAGCTCCGGTCGTCGGAACTGGATCGGGTGGCCGCTGGACACGTCGCGGGTCTGATTGGGCTCCACATTCTCCGCGAGGTCAAGGCCGTGCACGAGCACGCCGGGCTGGTTGGACTCCATGTTCGCCGCGACATTGCCGCACGCGTCGCAGATGAGCGACTGCTGGGGGTGGGCGAAGCACACAGGGATACCGTTCTCGTACGCGCGGGTGCGCATGATCGCGGTGTTGCCGTCGCCGAACCACCCCCAGGTGGGGTTGAGGATCAGCTCCGCGCCCTTGAGCCGCAAGATGCGGATGTTCTCCGGCCAACGCCGGTCCGCGCAGATCACGATGCCCACTGTCCCAAAGTCCGTCTCGAACACAGGCAGCTCGTCGCCGGGCGTGTAGAACTGGCAGGGGTGGGTCTTGTAGTACGTGCCCACGACCTTGCCGCGCCGGTCGATGAGGTACGCGGCGTTGCGCACGACGCGGTCGCGGCCCTTTTCGGACGCGCCGAACACGAGGTAGCTGCCGAGCTTCCTCGCGACACAGCCCGCGCGCTTGAGTACGGGGTCGTTGGGTCCGGCCACACACCGCGCCGCGAGCTTGCGCGGGGTGACAGTGTCGCGCTCGCGCACCATGTACCCGTCGAGGAAGCACTCTGGCGTGACCAGCACGTCGACGCCGCGGCCAGCCAGGGGCGCGGCGAGATCCTCGAACTGTGCGATGTTCTGCTTGGTGTCGCCCCACGCGCTCGCGGCCTTGATCATGGCGATGCGGATGGGACGCGGCTTGGGCTTGCGTGGCATCCTGTGGCTCCTTGCTGGAAGAGGCGTGAGAGGATACCACTTCGGACGCTGCTGACCCAAGCCCTGCCGCGGGCGGATCGTCTTGCTTCGTCCCGCTCGGCACGCGACAATGCCGGCGATGTTCACACGAAGACAGCTCGTCCAGCACTCGGACTATCCCACGCGGCGCCCATGTCAGGCTGCTGCCGCACTCGCGTCGCGACGCCCGGCCACCATCAGCACGGGCGCGCCGAGGGGGAGTGAACCGTGACTGGAACCGAGAGCCGACCGACGGAGCCCGCGGCCCCGAGCCTGGCACGCCTGCGTGAGACTCCCAAGTGGCAGATCCTGGGCATGCTGTTGCTCGTGAGCTATGGCTACGTCTGGCACAACCCGGGCACGAACGAACTCTCGCGCTTGATCCTGGTGTACTCCATCGTCTTCCACGGCACGCTTAACGTCGACGCGTACCAGGACGCCACAATCGACATGGCCTTCCGCGATGGCCACTACTACACGGACAAAGCGCCCGGGCTGTCGTTCGCGGCGGCGCCGGTCATGTTCGTGCTGAAGCCGCTGTGGTTGTCGGTCGCGCCGACCGAGCAGATGCGGAACTTCCTGACCGTGTATCTGCCTCGGTTCGCCGCGGTGACGCTCCCATCGGTTGTGTTCGGCGTACTGCTGTTCGTGTTTCTTCGCCAGACGGGAGTGTCCGAGCCCTACGGGCTGATGCTCACGCTCGCCTACGGGCTTGGCACGCTCGTGCTTCCGTACTCCTCTTTGTTCTACGGCCACCAACTTGGATCGGCGCTCGGATTCGGCGCCTTCATGCTTCTGTTTGCGACCAAGGACGAGCCCAAGTCGGCGCGCCACTGTGCGCTCGCGGGGTTGCTCGCCGGCTTCGCGGTCGTCGTGGAGTACCCCATGGCGGCCGTCGGCGTGATCCTCGCCGCATACCTCTTGGCCACGCGGCGGCCTGTCAGCCACGTTGCGGCTTACAGCCTGGGGGGCCTCGCGGCCGTCTCGGTGCTTCTACTCTACAACCGCGCCTGCTTTGGCAGCCCCTTCTTGCTTGGGTATTCGTTCGAGAAGACGGAGCACTTCCAAAAGCGCCTGTCCGAGGGAATCTTCGGCATCACCCGGCCGCAGTGGAGTCGCTTCTTCGAGGGCACGATCAGCCCGCATCGGGGCATCTTCACGCTGTCTCCGTTCTTCTACCTGGCTCCTTTCGGCTGGTGGCGCATGCTGCGCGATCGTCGCTGGCGGGTCGAGGCTTGGGTCTGCCTGGCCGTGCTGGTGGTTTTCATTCTGTTCACCTCCTCGCTCTACGAGGAGAGCTACGCTCCCGGCGAGCGCCAACTCATCCCCGTGCTGCCGTTCCTGCTGTTGCCGCTGGCATTTTGCGCCAAAGGCTTGCGGCCGTGGATCGTCGTGCTCGGTGTGCTCGCGTGCTTCGAGTGGACAGTCATCAACTTCATCGACCCGCGCGTGCCGCCGTCGGTCCAGTACCCTTTCATCAACACCTTCCTGCCTCGGCTGCTGGCCGGCAACCATCTCGACTACAATTGGGGCACCGCGCTCGGCACGATGACGGGCATCCGTGTTGGCCCCTTGGCCACCACATTGCCGTTTTGGCTCATGCAGGCGGCGCTCCTGGCGGCGCTGTTCCGGCGCTCCCGAGTTCGCCGGGTGGAGTAGCCAGCCCCAATGGAGACACGCGTCATGAATCCAAGATCACTGCTCATCACCATGGTCGTCGCGGCTGCGGCGCTGGCCGCTGAGGAGGACTCATGGATCGCCAAGATTCGGCCGGATCACCCGCGGCTATTCTTCAACAGCGACACGTGGCCGGCAGTCAAGGCCCGCGCTCTCGGGCCGGAGAAGGACTACTACGCCGCACTCAAGAAGCGCGTCGACCGCTACCCGGCTGACCCAAAGGGCACGTCCGGCGGCGCCGCGTACGAGAAGGAGGAAAAGGTGGGCGGCAAGGTGTACAAGATGCCCGTTGCGAAGGCGGCGAAGGAATGGGGCATCCCCGCGATGCAAACCGCGTTCGTGTATCGCGTCACCGGCGACAAGCAGTACCTCGACAAGGCCAAGAAGATGCTCAAGGTCAGCGTCGACGTGTACCACGAGTGCTACAAGCAACGCCGCGCGGTGAACTGGTACTCGACCTCGCGCGTCAGTTGGCTCGCCGCGTACGACTGGATCTACAACGACCTCACCCCAGAGGAGCGCAAGGCGCTGATCGTGCCCATGCTCCAGCACGTGTGGGACGTGCAGCCCCGGCGCGGCATGCCCAAGATCTATCGCTGCAACCGCAGCAACTACACGACCGGTTTCTACGGCACGCCGAACCTCGTCTGGTTCGCCGGCCTCGCGGCGTACGGCGACGGGCTCGACGACGCCCGCGCGTTGGCGTTCCTGAAGCAGGGCTACGCGTACAATCAGAAACTCTTCGCGCACCGCGCCAAGACTGCCGGCGACGACGGCGGGCTCTCGTCGCCGACCGTGGGCTACGCGCTCGCGGCCTACCCCTGGTCGCAGTTCAACTTCATGCACACCTGGCGTTCCGCGACCGGCGAGAACATCGCGCCGAAGTGGCCGCACCTGGCCTACTATCCGATCTGGATCATGTGGAACTGGATCCCCACCGCCGGCCGGCCCAAGGAGTTCGGCGCCGGCGACACGCCGCACTACGACAACAACCTCCCGTACTGGGAGATCGGCGGCCACATGCGCCAGATCATGCACTTCTACGGCCAGTCGCATCCCGACGAGGCCGCGGTCGCCGCGTACGTGCGCGAGCGCTGCGCCTTGAAGCAGTTCACCACCAACTGGTCCGTGTACCCGTTCCTCATGACCGACATCGACAAGGCCCCGCCGCCGGCCGACGTGGGTAAGATGAAGCTCTACGCGCGGCACTTCGAATCGATGGGCCAGATCATCATGCGCTCCGGCTGGGGCGTGGACGA
>JAJRTI010000560.1 GCA_024278415.1 Planctomycetota bacterium
CGCCATCCGCCGGCGGTTGGCCCGCAGCTACACGCGCCTCGGCCAACACGCGCAGGCCATCGAGCAATACGAGTGGCTTCGCAAACACGTGCCTCTCAAGCAAGCCGGCGACGTGCTGCGCGGGCTCGCGCTCGCGTACCAGAAAACCGGGCAGTACAACGCCGCGGCCGGCGCGTGGAGCACGCTCGCGCGCGGCCTCAAGACCAAGACCGATGACTGGCTCGAAGCACAGCACGGGCTCATCCTCTGCGAGGGCAAGGCCGGCCGGCCCGACAAAGCGCGCAAGCTCCTCCAGTACTTCAAGCTCGTGCACTCGAACATCGCGTCCAAACAGTGGCGCGCCAAGTTCAAGGCGCTCGAACAAGAACTCGGGGCGAGTGGAGGCTGAGGCTCGAGCGTCCGCACTGCTCTTTACCTACATTTCCGAACCTTCCCGAGCTTGCTCTGGCGTCATCTCGCGGCCCCCAAGGGGGTCCCGTATGATAGCCCAGGGTTGCGGCCGCAGGCCGCTACCCTGGGAACAAGGCGCCCAAAACCACCGTTCCCCCTCCCTCTTCCTTTCCGACCGCCAGTTCTGGCGGTCGGAAAGGAAGAGGGAGGGGGCCACATAACTCCCAGCCGACCCAGGGTAGCGAGCTTCGCTCGCAACCCTGGGCTGGAAGACGGAATCCCGTTGGGATTCTCGCACCCCGCGCCCGGCCGCGGTCATCCTTGAAATGTAGTCAAAGGGTCGCGCGTCCGCCCTCATCGACCATGAACCATTAACCATCAACCATTCCGCAAATGGTTCACCAAACAGCCTTCTTCAAGATCCTCGGCATCTCCACCAAGGTGGCGGAGCCCACGCCCTACCACCTGCTGGGGATCGATCCGCGCGAGTTCAGCCACGAGCAGGTCGAGGACGCGCAGGAAGAACGCAAACGCCTCTTACGCCAAAACATCCCGGGGCCGCAGTTCATCCCGATCGTGTCGCTCTGGGAGCGGGAACTCGACGCGGCCGCGGAGGTGCTGCTCGACGACGACCAACGCCGGGCGCTGAACGAGCGCCTGCTTCAGGAAATTCGAGACAAGAAAGCCAGGAAGGCTAAGGCCAAGCGGGAACGCCTCAAGCGGGCGATCAACAAGCTCGTCGACGACGCGACGGACGCGAACGGAGCACTGCCCGACGAGCACCGGCCGCTGCTCGCGGAAGAACTCGCGAAGCTCGACCTCGCCGAGGACCAAGTCCAGGCCATCCTTGCTGAAATCCCTTCGCCCGCGCAGCAGCAGGTCGCGGAGCAGGAGGCCGTCCAGTACTTTGTCAAGGCGGCGGCCTCCGCGGTCGTCGATGGCGAGATCGCGGCCGACGACCAGCGCAAGCTGATGAAGCTCGCGAAGAAGCTGGACATCGCTCGGCCGGAAGCCGCGAAGATCATCCAACGCTGCATCGATGCGCCCGAGCCAAGCGCGCCGCCGAAGCGGCGCAAGCGCCCGGCCGCGGAGGACGCCCGCGGCTCGGTCGCGGAGTCGCTTGCCGCGGAACTCGACCAGCTTGCCGACGCGCAGCCCAAGCGCCCGCTCACACGCGCGCCGCGGCGCAAACGGCCCGCCGGCGTCGCAGACAACGTCAAGGAACTCGCGGCCGCGCTCGGCCTGCCGTCGGACAAGGTCAAGACGGCCACACTCCAGAAGCTCGCGGCCGTGGCGATCCCCGTCGCGGTGATCGGCATCTTCCTTCTCGCGGTCCTGTGGAAGGAGCAGGAGTCGCCGCGGCTGCGCCGGCGCGCGGAACGCAAGACGAAACCGCGTGCAGCGCAGACTCGGGCCAAACCACCCGCACTTGGCGCGCCTGACGCGGAGCAGCCCGATGTGGACCCGGTCGTGTTCGCGCTCAGGATCGAAATGCTGCGCGCCACCAATACGCCCGAGCAAGTGCAGGCGATCATCGAACGCGTCGCCCCCAAGCAACTCCTGCCGGCGCTTGGCGACGTCATCGACCTGCTGACGCGAGAGCCGGGCTCGATCGCCTCGCGCCTCGCCGAGCGCGCGGTGCGCCGGCTCATGGCCATGCGCCTGCCTCCAGCCGCGCAGAACCTGCTGGTCAACGGACTCATCCGGGCGGCCCGTGCGGAGGCCGACGAGGCCCAGGCCGGCCGCTTTGGCGAAGTGCTGTCCCACGCGCTCTATCTGCGGCCCCTCGACGCGGAGTTCGCGTCCAACCGCGCGGCCGTGCTTGCCCAATGGGAGCGCGACTGGCAGGCGAGCCTCCAACGGCACCCCAGCGACCCCATCAACGACCCCGCGCGCATCCTGTCCACAGTGCTGAGCGGCGGCGACCTCGCGGCATTCGCGGCCCGGGTGGACGACGCGCGGCGCCAACAGTTCGTCGATCTGGTGCTTCAAGCCGCGCAGGGCAATGACCCGCAGGCCGCGCAGGCCCAGGCGTTGGCCAAGCGTATCGCCGTGGACAAGACGCTCGGATTCGGCGACGCGAGGAAGGCCGCGCAAACCGCGTTCGTCGAGAAGCTCCGCCGCGCAGCCGACTACGCGTCTGCCAAAGCCGCGTACGACGTGCTCGCAGACGCACTCGACCTCCGAGCGCGGCCCCAGTCGTCTGCGCTCGCCACCCCGGCCGGGCGGCAGGACCTCGCGGACCAACTCGCCATCATGGTGAAGGCCGGGGACCAGCCGAATACAGCCGCGGCCGCATTTCAAGCGACCGCAGCGACCACCTCAGCAGAGCAAGTGCGCCAAGCCTTCACGGCCGATACCGGCAACACGACCGCGATGCTCGCGGACGCGGCGCTCGCCATGCTCGCCTGCTGTGACCGGGCCATGCTCTTCGCCGCGGGCTACAGCACCTGCTCGCAAGAACTCGACGCCATGACCAACGCCCCGGACCGGGCCAACCGCCTCGCGTCCAGGGTCACATTGCCCGCGCCCCGCACGAGCGACGACGCGCCAGCAGAGGCGCCGGCCGCGCTCGACGCGAAGCGCCTGGCGCAACTCACCCAAGACCTTCAATCCGACGATGATGGTGCACGCTACAAAGCCATCGATGTGTTGCGCCGCGCGGACACGGACGAGGCCGCGAACGCTCTGCTTGCGGAACTCCAGCGCCGGGCCGCAAACGACACGGATGTCTCGATACCGGATCCCACGATCGTGACCGAGTGCCGCATCCTGCACGCGCTTGGAACCATGCGCGCCGAAGCCGCAACAAAGGGCATGCGCGACATGATCACCCAAGTGAAGATTCCCTACTTCGCATACGAACTAGCCCGGCAACTCTACCGCCTGCATCCGGACCCTGTCCGCAAGCGCAAACTGCTGCTTCCGCTCAAGAACACCGCGCGGCAGCGCAAGGACTGTCGCTGGATTTGGGGAATCACGCTGCGCCCCGCTACGACCTCCCGCCAGTGGCGGCGGCGCACGCGCACGACCGCGCAGCCA
>JAJRTI010000561.1 GCA_024278415.1 Planctomycetota bacterium
CACCGCGCTCAACCGACCCAGGGTAGCGAGCTTCGCTCGCAACCCTGGGCTGGAGGACGGAATCCCGTTGGGATTCCTGGTCCCCGGCGCCCGCCGCAGCCATCCTTGAAATGTGGGTAAAGAGCAGGGCTTCGCCCCGGGATTGGCTGCCTGCACAAGCCCGGCAAGATCGACTTCGTCAACGGCGGCGCGAGCAAGACGCCGGCGCAGGTCTGGCACGTGTTGCCGTTCGACTGCATCGGCGTCGAGTGGCCGCCGGTGATTGGCGGCGAGAGCGTGCTGCGGTTCCTGCGCACCATGGCCGGGCGCAAGCCGGTGTCGTTCCTCAAGATTCAAGTCTCCGGCGACATGGACGAGGCCGTGCCGGCGTACATCGCCAAGCTCGGCCTGTACGGCGTGTTCCCGCCGTCGAGCGTCATGCGCGTGGGCACGCGCAAGCACGCCGGCTCCATCGCCGCGCGCGTCGCACCGTATGCGAAGGTGTTCCAGGAGATGTATCTTGCCGGCTGGCAGCCGGTCACGCACGCGCGATGCAGCAATCCCAAGTTGCTAATCGAGCGCTACGGCCCGCGCGACGGGACCGCGTACTTCGCGGTCTACAACCCAACGCTGTCGGACGCGAAGACGGGCCTCACGATCAACGGCATGGCACTTGGGATACCATCGCCCAAGGACGCCACGCTGCTCTTCGGCGACAGGACCGAACTCGCGCTCTCTTCGGACGAGGCCGGCATCTATGGCGCGAGCTTCAGTGTCCCGTCGCGGCGGCTCGTGGTCGTGCGGATCGGCAAGGAGAAGGGAGAAGACCCGAAGGCGCTCATGGATTACTACCCGGCCAAGCACCGCGCGTGGGCGAACCGCCAGGCGGCGCCGCGGCTTGTCGCGCACTAGCGCTTCGACGACGGCAAGGGCCAAGTCGCGAAGGACTCCAGCGGCAACGACGCGCACGCTATGCTTGGGGGAGGGCGGAAAGCGGACGCAGGCGATCCAACCTGGGCCGCGGACGGGCGCGAGGGCGGCGCGCTGCGGTTCGATGGCGTGGACGACCGCGTGGTGTTCCGGGCCACGGGCAAGCTACGCATCCGCAACGCGTTCACGGTCGAGGCGTGGATCAAGCGCGAGCGCCGCACCGCGTATGCGCGGGTCGTGGACATGGGGGGGACGTGCATCTATTTCGAGTCCAAGGGCGACAAGGTCGGCCTGCGCATTGGCGGGTACGGCGTCAACACCGCGTGGAGTTCGCCCATCCCGCTCGACAAGTGGGTGCACCTGAAGGCCAGTTACGACGGCAAGACGATCCGCATGTTCGTGGACGGCAAGCTGTGCGGCGAGAAGGCGTACGAGAGCGAGTCGCCGCTCTCCGGCCAGCCCGTGACCATTGGCAACGCGAGCAGCATCAAGCGACCGTTTGCCGGGCTGATCGACGACGTGCGGATCTGGAACTATGCGCGGTAGCCAGGAGTGGGTCATTGGTCAATCGTCATTCGTCATCAGTCGCTGTCAATCCCCTCGCTTGGCAACTGCACGACTACTACGACCGGCAGACGCGCGACGCACTTGCGAGCTTGGAGCGGCCAGCGACATCAGAGGAGTGGGCCTTGGTTCGCGCTGTCACGCGTCTCCTGGAGACAAGGTCCGCGTCCCAGGGCTGGTATGTCACGCCCCTGCGGGGCTTTCCCTTCTGGCGAAACGGTAGTGTTCCTTGGGCCCCTTCCTTGCATGACCATTCCGGAACGCTCCCCACACGAAACAGCGAAGAGCCGACAAAGTCGCCTGCGGACCTGCGGAACACCATGTGGCAGGTCTACGTTGACTACCCCAAGGGCACCATCGCTGCAGTTGCCCGCTTGACTTCCTCACCGCAGTCGCCTACCTTCCAAGTTTTCGCCCGAGGCCGCGCTGTGCAGGCTTCTTGGGCTCGAACCCAAATCATCCGCTCTGTCTTGATCCGTACGTGAAAGAAAGAAGGAACACCATGCCACTCGATCCCATCACTGCCAACCATTCACAGGCCGCGTCCGTGCCATCCGTGTACGGCTCCAACGTCTTCAGCGACGCGATCATGCGCGAGCGCCTGCCCAAGAACGTGTACCGTGCGCTCAAGCGCATGATCGATGAGGGCGAGCCGCTCGGCCCGGCCATCGCGGACGTGGTGGCCAACGCGATGAAGGATTGGGCCATCGAAAAGGGAGCGACCCACTTCTGCCACTGGTTCCAGCCCATGACCGGGCGCACCGCGGAGAAGCACGACTCGTTCATCTCCCCTACTCCCGACGGCCGCACGGTCATGGAGTTCAGCGGCAAGGAACTCATCCGCAGCGAGCCCGACGCGTCGTCCTTCCCCTCGGGCGGCCTGCGCGTCACGTTCGAGGCGCGGGGCTACACCGCGTGGGACTGCACGTCGCCGGTGTTCGTAAAGGCCGACGGCAAGAACGTCACGCTCTTCATCCCCAGCGCGTTCTGCAGCTACACCGGCGAGGCGCTGGACAAGAAGACGCCGCTGCTGCGCTCCATGGACGCGCTCAGCAAGCAAGCCATTCGCGTGTTGCGCGCGCTGGGCAACACCTCGGTCAAGCGCGTGCTCGCCACCTGCGGCGCCGAACAGGAGTACTTCCTCATCGATGAGCGCTTCGTGGAGAAGCGCATGGACCTGCTGCTGACCGGGCGCACCGTCCTCGGCGCGCCGGCGCCCAAGGGCCAAGAGTTGGACGACCACTACTTCGGCAGCCTCGACGAACGCGTCGCGTCGTTCATGAACGAACTCAACAACGAACTCTGGCGGCTCGGCGTGTCCGCGAAGACGCAGCACAACGAGGTCGCGCCCGCGCAGTATGAGCTGGCCCCAGTCTTCGCCACGGTCAACGTGGCCACGGACCACAACCAGCTCACCATGGACACGCTCCAGAAGGTCGCGCGGCGACACGGCCTGCGCTGCCTGCTCCACGAGAAGCCTTTCGCCGGGGTGAACGGCTCCGGCAAGCACAACAATTGGAGCCTCGTCACCGACGACGGAGCCAACCTGCTCGACCCCGGCACGACGCCCCACGAGAACAAGATCTTCCTCGTGTTCCTCTGCTCGGTCATCCGCGCGGTCGACAAACACGCGGACCTGCTGAGAGCCACGGTCGCCACGGCCGGCAACGAACACCGCCTCGGCGCCAACGAAGCCCCGCCGGCCATCGTATCCATCTTCCTCGGCGACCAACTCAACGACATCTTCGGGCAACTTGCCAAGGGCGGGGCCCGCACGTCGAAGACGAGCGATGCGCTGAAGCTCGGCGTGAGCACGCTGCCGTCGCTGCCGAAGGACAACACCGACCGCAACCGCACCTCCCCGTTCGCGTTCACCGGCAACAAGTTCGAGTTCCGCATGGTCGGCTCCACGCAGTCCATCGCCGCGCCCAACTTCGTGCTCAACACGATCGTCGCGGACGTGCTGGCGGAGATCGCAGACGAGTTGGAGCAGGCGGACGACGTGAACGCCGCGGCCCAAGCGCTGCTCCAGCGGTTCGCGCAAGAGCACGAGCGCATCATCTTCAACGGCGACAACTACTCCGAAGGGTGGCTCGAGGAAGCCGCACGCCGCGGGCTGCCCAACGTGGCCAGCACGGTCGCGAGCCTCATGTCGTTCGCGAACGAGAAGAACACCGCGCTCTTCGAGCGCCAGGGAGTCCTCAGTGCGAACGAGCTACAGGCCCGCGCCGAGTTGCTGCTCGAAGGCTACGCGAAGCAGATCAACATCGAAGCCAACGCGATGCTCCAGATCGTCAAACGGCAAATCATGCCCGCGGCCGCCAAGTATGCCGGCATACTCGCCGACTCTCTCGCCCGAGTGAAGGAGGCTGGTGCGGCCGGCAAGAGCATGGACACGATGCTCGCGCAAGTCGCCAGTCTGGCCGACACGCTCAGCGACCGCGTCGACGCGCTCGCCGCCGCGGCAACGGAAGCCGCGGCCACCGAGGACGTGCACGCCAGCGCCCAAGCCTGCACGAACAAGGTCATCCCCGCGATGGATGCAGTCCGCGAGATCGCGGACCAGCTCGAGGAGATCGTCGACGCAGAACTCTGGCCGCTGCCGACGTACGCGGAGATGCTGTTCTTGCGGTAGTGAACCCGCCCGACCTCCCGAAGGTTGCCAGCCTTCGGGAGGCTGCTGCCAAGGTGCGCGACGCGCCAGCATGCGGGCCTGTCGCCGCGGTCCTCGCGATCCTCCCCCAAATGACGAATGACCAATGACCAGTGACGAGGCCCCCATGAACATCGTCGTCTTCGGAGCCGGCGGCTGGACCGGCCGCGCGGTGATTGCGAACCTGGCCAAACGGCACCACGTGCGCGCGGCCGTGCGCGGGCCGTCGTCGTGGGAGAAGTGGAAGCACGTGGACGGTGCGTGGGAGGGCGAGGAGATCCACGGCGACATCTCGGACTTCGACCACGTGCGCGAGGCCATGGAGGGCATGGACGGTGTGGTGCACCTGTCGGTCTATTTCCCAAAGGACGACCCCAACGACGACCGGCCGTTCCTCGTGAATCTGAAGGGGCTCTGGAACGTGCTCGAATG
>JAJRTI010000562.1 GCA_024278415.1 Planctomycetota bacterium
CTTGGAGATTGCCGTGAACGACGACTTCGTTCAGCCGACGCTCGACGCGATCATCCAGGGCGCCCGCACAGGAGAGATCGGCGATGGGAAGATCTTCGTCGTCGAGCTATCGGAGTGCATCCGTATCCGAACGGGCGAGAAGGGGGGAGATGCCATCGGCTGAGTCGCTCTTGTGAGCCCCCGGCCCTGGATCGCCATTCTGGCGATCCAGGGCCATTCCTTTATGGCTGAGCGATGGTAAGCTGGATCGTGTCCGCTTGCAGTTGATGAAGTGGGCTTGTAGACTCTCGCCCGAGGTGAGTGCGACGCCACGGTGGCCGAGCCCCTCGTTTGCGATGCAGTCCTTCTTGCGCCTATCCAGGACGCGATCCGTGGTTATTGAATTGATTCTCTGGGCGGTGGCGGCTCTTTGTGCCGCGGGAGCAGGGCTCTCTGCGAGGTTCGAGCTGGATCGCACGTGCCGCGTGTTGGGCGCCACCGGGCTCGCCGCGTTCGCGCTCGGCGGGTTCGTGTGGCTGTTTGGCGATACGTACGCCTACTACTTTGGGGAGAAAGAGGACCAACTGCGGCTCTCGTATTGGGGCTCCTACCGCGAGCACGAGATGTGGGCCAAGATCGTCGAGGCCTTCCAAGAACGCTACCCCGACATTAAGGTCAAGCGGGAATACATCACCGATCGTTACGAGGCCAAGATCCAGCAGCTCCTCGTTGCGGCGGACGCGCCCGACGTGATCCTCTTCCAAGACGAGCCCATGCCGCGGTTCATCGACACCGGCAAGTTCGAGTGCTTGGACGACTGGTGCAACACGCCGGGGCTTGAGATTCGTCTGAAAGACGACTATTGGGACACCGCAGTCTGGTCCTTCCAGAAGGGGGGCAAGGCATACGGCATCCCCATCTGGGGCGGCGACTGCCTGGTCATCTACAACAAGGCCGTGTTCCGGGAAGCCGGTGTGGATGATCCTGAGCGCGATTGGACGTTCGCGGATTTTCTTGCCAAGTGCCAAGACCTCACCGCGGACGTGGACAAAGACGGCCGGACCGACCGCTACGGGTTCCTTGTCCCAGGGTGGCTTTACTGGCTGCCGTTCCACTACGGCTTCGGCGCCACGTATCTCGATCCGACCCGCACGAAGTGGACGCTGTGGGGCCACGACGCGCTCGAGTCGTTCACGTTTTGGCAAGACCTCCGGCACACCTATCACGTCGCGCCACGCCGGGATGAGTTGACTGAGAGCGGCAGCACCGCGTTCATGACGGGCCGGGTGGCCATGTTCATCAGCGGGCCGTGGGCCATGCCGCCGCTGAATGAAGCGAAGGTGGATTACGATGTGGCGCACATCCCCATCGGTCCCCGTGGACGGGGGACGCGGGTGACGTGGGACAGCCTGGCCATGTTCTCCGGTTCGCAGAAGAAGGACCAAGCCTGGAAGTTCATCCACTTCGCCACGTCTCTTCCCGCGCAGGAGATCGTCGCCAGCTTCCAGCGCTCGGTGCCTGCGCTCAAGAGCGCGCAGGCCGCGTACGTGAACCAGAACCCCAAGGTGCACGCCGGCCGATTCATCGAAGCGTTCAAGTATGCGCGGCTCCAGCCCATCACCGTGAACTGGGCTCTGATGAGCAGAGAGATCACGAGCGAGACGGACTTGCTGCTCGACAACCGGCAAACCCCTAAGCAGACCCTGCGCAATCTGGCCGCGAACCCGCACCTATCCAGGATCTTCCAGATGCCCCAGTTGGCGGAGGAGGCCGGCCATGGCCACTAAGCCTGACGCCCCCCTGCGCCGGGGCGAGAACTTGACGGGCTACCTGTTCGCCTCCCCTTGGCTGGCCGGCTTTTTCCTCTTGATGCTTGGCCCGATGATTGTGTCTTTCATGCTGGCGTTTGTGCAGTGGGACGGCATCAGCCTGCGACAGATTCAATTCGTGGGGCTCGACAACTACCGGCGCGCCTATTCGGACCCGGACGTGGCCAAGGCGCTCTACAACACCGCGTACTACAGCTTCCTGAGTGTGCCGCTCGGCCTTTGTGTGTCGCTGGGTTTGGCCATGCTGCTCAACCAGCCGCTCAAAGGCGTGGCGTTCTTCCGCACGATATTCTACATGCCGTCGGTCATTGGCGGCGTGGCCACGATCATGATGTGGCTGTGGGTCTTCAACCCGGACTACGGCCTGCTCAATGCCGCGTTGCGAGGGGGCTTGCGCATTGTCGGCATGGGCGACGTGGACCTGCCCAAATGGATCTTCGAGGAGCGCTGGGCGAAGCCTTCGCTCATCCTCATGAGCGTCTGGGGGGCCGGCGCGTCCATGTTGATCTTCCTCGCCGCGCTCCAGAATGTGCCGCAAGAACTCTACGAAGCCGCCCAGCTCGACGGCGCCGGCGCGTGGTATCGGTTCCTGCACGTGACGGTGCCGCAGATATCGCCAGCGATCTTCTTCAACTTGATCATGGGCATCATCGGCTCGTTCCAAGTGTTTACGCAAGCGTTTCTGATGACCAACGGCGGCCCCAACAAGGCCACGCTCTTTTACGTGCTCTACCTCTACAACAAGGCATTTCAGGACTTCGAGATCGGCTATGCGAGCGCGCTCGCGTGGATCCTGTTCCTCATCATCATGGCGTTCACACTGCTCGTGATCCGCTCAAGCAAGATGTGGGTGTACTACGAAGGTGACTGACCAACCCAACAACGAAGGCGATGCTGCTCGGCCCGTCGCTTGTGTCGCGCCGGAATTCCGAGAGGATGCCGATTCACTTAATGTCGGGGGCTACTATCGCGCGCGCCGCGGAGTCGTGAAGGGGTTCCTCTACGTGATCGCGATTGGCCTGTCGATCGCGTTCCTCTTCCCAGTGCTGTGGGCGGTTGGCGCCTCTCTGAAGCCCCTGATCGAGGTCTACCGGTTCCCGCCGACGTTCCTCGTGTGGCCGCCGCAGTTCAGCAACTATCCCGAGGCGCTGTCGAAGCTGCCCTTCGCGCGCTTCTTGGGCAATACCTTCGTCATTGCACTGAGTGCCATGGTGGGGCAGGTCGTCAGCGCGTCGCTCGTGGGCTATGCGTTTGCGCGGCTGCACTGGCGCGGGCGCAACTTCTGGTTCGTGTGCCTGCTGGCCACGATGATGCTCCCGCAACAGGTGCTGCTTATTCCCCACTACTTGATCTACAAGAATCTCGGCTGGGTCAACACGTACAAGCCCCTCATCATGCCCTCGTGGCTCGGGGGAGGAGCGTTTTTCATCTTCCTCTTCCGCCAATTCTTCAAGGGCATTCCGCGCGAACTGGAGGACGCCGCGCGCATCGATGGCGCGAGCGAGTTGCGCATCTGGGCCAACATCTTCCTCCCGCTGGCCAAGCCCATCGTCATCACCGTCGCGGTCATGAGCTTCATCGCGCATTGGAAGGAGTTCATGGGGCCGCTGATCTACCTCTCGGACTACGAGCGCTACCCGATTGCGCTGGGGCTGCGGATGTATCAGCAGGTCGAGGGCGGTTCCTTCGTGCACTACCTCATGGCCGCGAGCGTGGTCGCGCTGTCCCCATTGCTCGTCTTGTTCTTCTTTGCGCAGCGCTACATCACGCGGGGCTTGCTGCTCACAGGGGGGCAGAAGTAGCCGCGGCGGGTGCGTCACGCCTTCCTCGCGTTGTCCGCAATCTGGGCCACACCTAAGCTGCGCTTGAGTACGCGGCAGTGCGCGCCGACGATCTTGCCAAGGAAGGCCGCGATGAGACCTATGACGATGGGGCCGACGAAGAAGGCGGGTGACCCCAGCGCGCCTCCCATGCCACGTGCGAAGATTTCGATGCTCGGCCCAAAGGGCCCGCAAAACGCGAGGGCTCGGAGGGTCGCGCGTGCGCCTTCCGAGAGAGGCACGTTGCCAAGGAAGCCTGCGATAGCGGTCGGGGTCGCGTACGCGAACAGAACACCAATGTAGCTTGTCACCTGCTTTTTTGTGAACAGGAAACGACAAACGTGGGCCGCAAATGTGTAGAGGGCAGCGCACGCCAGGAAATGGGCCATGAATAGGGCCACGCGGACGGGCTCCGCTGGCATGGCGCTGCGCACGGACAGCCAGTACCACGTGCCCAGAAACGCGGAGGCTATCATGAGCGCACAAACGAGCGTGGGCGCCACACCGAGGCCGCGTTCGTCAAGGAGCGTGTTTGGTTGGGCCTCGCCGGCGAGCCGCGCCCGCAGGCCCGCGCGATACCGGTAGCGGTTGGGGGCCGTGACCATGGCGATCATGACCATGAACAAGTGGGCGGGTATCAGCAAGCCACCGAGCCACGTCTCACGGCTGGCAGCAGGGGCGGAAGCGGTATTGGCGAGGATGCCTGCGAACAGGATCGCGACTGAAGCGGCGAGCGCGAACACCTGTGGCCGCGACCAGAGCGCGATGGTGTCGCTGTGCATGCGACGAGCCGCGGCCGCAAGCGCGAAAAAGAGCGCGACCGCGGTGACGGCAAAGTGCAGCACAACGCCGCTGACCATGAAGTTGAAGAGCGGCACCTGGTATGTCAGGACGTTGTCGGTGCCTGCCGCCCACAATACATGTATGGGCACGACGCACGTGGCGGCCCCGGCGACGCCATTGGCTATTCCTATCAATGCGGGGCCGCCGCGCGAGACGAAGACTGAGGAGAACCAGACCAAGAAAAAGAAGGGGGCGATGATCGCCGCGCCCGGGTTCTGCTGTTTGGCCTCGGCGTTTGATTGGAAAGGCTGGGCGGAGAGCATGACGGCCAGCGCGCCGAACATGAGGGCCGGCAAGGGGATCGCCAAGTAGGCGAGCGCATATCCCCAGGGAGAGACGCCACCAAAAAGGACGCACAGGAACGACACGGGCATCGCCGCAACCCCCGCCTTCCACATGAGCACGGAGGGGCCCATGATCTTGCCGACTGCCATTGCCAATGGCGAGGCGCCGGTGAGGCGCTGGTAGGGCAAAGTCTTGAGGAGCCGCTCCCGCGCCATCGAGGAGCCTGCGGCAATGGCTCCGCCAACGATAACGAGCAGATACGTCACGCCTGTGATCTGGAAGAAAATGCTGCGGAAGCACTCCTGCGTAGTGGCGTACGCGCGGTAACGCTGGTAGCAGGCGACGTTGACCATCAGACACAGGACCGCCGCCATAGCCGCGGCCGCACACGCCCATCCTGAACGGCCCCGGCGTGTGGCGCAGCGCACGTGGCGCGTCCATTCGGCATTGTCGAGCAGTAGGGCCCTCATGACACTTCATACGCTCCAATCTTCATGAAGATGTCTTCCAAGTTCTCCCGCTGCTCGTGGAACGACCGCACTCGGACTCCCGCCGTGACGATGTCCCTGTGGAGGTCGGCGATGTCGTTCGGCTTTCCGGAGAACTCGACCTGCACGGTGTGATCGTAGATGTCGTGTGAGACGACCAAGGGGTGCCTCGCGAGCAAATCGTCGAGTCGCGCCAGACCGTCGAGGACACGGATCTCGATCCGCGTGGCTCCCTGGAGACGTTGAAGGATGTCGTCAATCTTCCCGGCGACGACGAGCTTCCCCTTCTCGATGATGCCCACCGAGGTGCAGAAGTCCGAAAGCTCGGTGAGGATGTGTGAGGAGACAACGATCGTCTTGCCGAGCTTGACCAACTCCTTCATGAGTTCTCGAAACTCAATGCGAGCCCTGGGATCGAGGTTCGCCGCCGGCTCGTCTAAGAGAAGCACATCGGGGTTGTGCACGAGCGTCTTGGCAAGGAATAGCCGCTGCTTCATGCCCCTCGATAGCTCCCGCACAAAGGACTCCTTCTTGGACTCCAAGTCCACCAGATCCATCACATCGCTGACGCGCCTAGCTCGCTCTGCACGCGGCACGCCATAAGCTGTGGCAAAGTAGTCGAGATACTCCCAGACGAGAAGCTCAGTGTACAGCCCGAACTCGTCGGGCATGAAACCGATCCGCCGGCGCACCGCCCGCGTCTGCTGCTCAGCATCCAGCCCCGCGATGTAGATGCGGCCGTCCGTAGGCTCGAGAAGTGTGGCGAGCATTTCGAGCGTCGTTGTCTTGCCCGCTCCGTTCGGCCCCACCAACGCGAAACACTCGCCCGCCTCGATGGAGAGGTCGAGGTCCGCCACGGCGGTGAGCTTCGGGTACTCCCTGCGGAGGTGCTCGGTCTGCACGGCGATAGGCATGGGCGGCCCAGAGCGATGAAGCAATGAGAGGCGCGGTCTGCACATCTGCGCTCGTGCTTTCTAACACGGGCGTTAGCGCATGTCAATGATGGGGTTGCTCACGAGTTTCCCCAGAATTCCCACCGGTCCTACCGCACGCCTGGCGTCCCCGGTTTCTTACAACGATTGTTAGCTCCTTAGCGCAAATCACGGGACAACATGTTGTCGATGCGCTCCGTTGTGGAGTGCGCCGGCTTGACGGCGCTTTGGCGGGCAGCGCGCAGCGCTGCTTTGCATCCGCACACGCGCGATCCGTTCGCCAGCGACAGGCGAAAAGCTAAAGCGGCGTTCCCGCACATGCGAGACCGCACTCCACATGGGCTGCGGTGCAGCCGCCTCTTTTTCGCAGCGAAGTCTGCGAAAAAGCGTAGTGCCTTAGCCATCCGGAACTGGTGTGGAAAACAAGGTTCCTCGCTGTTTCGTGTGGGCAGTGCCTTTCCCGCAACTGGCCCCGCTCATCGTTGTATTGGCCTTGGCCGCGTGGTAGGGCATGGGATGGCAGTTGTCAATTGGCGTTGGCGCAAGCGGCCACTCGCCCCAACGGGGCGTGACATATCAGCCCGGGGCGAAGCCCCGGGAAAACGTCGACAACCTCACTCCGCAAGCCCTGAAAGGGC
>JAJRTI010000563.1 GCA_024278415.1 Planctomycetota bacterium
ACAGATGGGGCAAACGGCCGTCTCCTCTGATCTGCGCAATCTGTGGGTATCTGTGGGCGTCTGTGGATAACGCGAAATTGGGTTGCGGGCGCAGCCCGCCTTGTAACCTTCGGGAGGTTGCCGACCGCGGCTCCTCAGTCTGCCTTGGCTTCCGCCGGCGCCTGCCAGCCATACTCGCGCTGGACGCCGGGCTTGTACGCGCAGGTGACGATGAAGACGCGTTGTTCGTCGAGCGTCGCGGGCGGGATGTTCACGCGCACGATCGTGTAGCCTTCCCAACGCGAGTACCACATCTGATAGCCGTCCGCGGGGCCCTGCTTCAAGAGCTTGCCGTGGAGCCGCAGATCGAGAAGCTCCAGCTTCGGGTAGTGGATGGGGAACTCGATCGCGAGGCCGCGCTTCAGCGGTACGTAGGGCTCTGCGCTTGTGGGTGCATCGATGTAGATGCTGCGCTGAGGACCGGAGAGGACAAAGGCCTCGACCGGCGCGGCGTCGACGTAGGGAATGCTGCGGAGGGCTCGCAAGAAGGCCCACGCATCGAGCGCGCCGGCCGTGTCCTCGCCGCGGACCGCGTCGAACGCGGCCTTGCCGGTCGTGCACACGACCATGTCGCGGCCGTCGGTGTAGTTGTAGAGGAATCCGAGGCCGATCTCCTCCTGCCGCTGCCAGAGTTCGACGCGGCTCGCGCGCCGCGCCTTGGCCGTGGCGCCGTACGCGCACGCGCTGTAGTTGCCCGGGACGTAGCGGGCGCGGTCCACGGGCAGCCGCGGCACAGGGCTGTCCGCAAACTGGCGGTTGCCGAACTCGAACAGGCCCTTGAGCAATTCGACCGCGCCCTGTTCCCACGCGACCTCGCTCGTGCAGGGCATGGTGTGGTACTTGGCGTACCCGTAGTGGGCCGTGTAGGAATACGGCCGTCCCATCCAGAAGCGCTTCTTGAGCGGCTCCATCGCGTCGCCGTAGAAGAGTTGCTGCGCGTCGACTTCCAGCCGGTTGAATCCGTAGCCCGCCTTCCCGGCGAACGCGATCATGTGCTCCAGCAGCCGCCAGTCCCACGGCCGGTTCGAGATGTTCGAATACGCCGAGCCTACCGATGGCTGCACGAGTTGCCCGGCGTACTTGAGATCCACGCCGTGCAAGTCCATGTGGAAGTCCGGCTGGAACCGGTCCACGACCGCCTTCACCGCGGCCATGTGCGGTGCGTCCTTGGGATTCCGCAGCTCCAGCTTGGCGATGTCCCACATGTCGGAGCGGGAACGGCCGCCATGATAAGGGTTGACGTTCTTCGAGTTCGCCGCGGTCTTGTGTTCGTACCCGTACGGGTTGGGAATGGGCATGACCGCGACGACGTGGTGCTTCATGGACTCCCGCGCCAACTCTGAATCGCCGAGGAGCCACTCGATGGTATGCAGGGCCGCGGAGGTCCCGGTGCGCTCCCAGCCCGAGTCGAGTGCGGTGACGAGGATGACGAACTTGTCGTCGTCGGGAACGCTCTTGTCCGTGATGCGGGCCGCGAGGATCGGCTTGCCCTCCAGCGACCGGCCGACTTCGTCCACGTCGATGCGGCCGGGATGCTGCTTGGCCCAGCCGCGCATTGTCGCGAGGTATTCATCGTAGCTCGGCCAGACATTGCGGCGCTTCCAGGGCTGGATCATGCCCGCCAGGCCCTGCCGAATTTCGGCCTGCTCCGCGCTCTCCGCAGGCTCTCCGAGCGACACCACGCGCACGTCCTTGAACACGGCCACCGCGTCGCGCTTGGATCGGGACCACTTGCGCGCGCCGAGCATGATGCCGCCGCGAAGGATGGGCGACAGGTTCTGCGGGTCATCGTCCGTCGCCTCGAGGATCGTGCTGCCATCGATCGCCGCGGTGATGGTGGCGCCCTTCGCAGTGACCTCGATCTCGTGCCACTGGTCATCCCTCAGCCCGGCGCGGGGGTCTTGGGCCTGGGCGAGCGGCTTGCTGCCCGTCACGGATTCATCTTGGAGGATCTTGTAGAGATAGAGCCGGCCCGCATAGAAGCCAAGCACATACGCGTTCAGGCCGTGGGCATAGCGCACTCCGACCCACACGCCGTCGCGCCAGTCTTCTCCGGGCGAGGAGAGCTTGGCCTTTAAGGAGAGCCGGTAGTCACTCCAGTCGTCGCGGCCCGCGGCCACGCCGCGCAGTGCGAATGCGTCGGTCCCCGAATTCCGAACTTCGAGGCCCTCTGGCGTGACGCGGGCCTGCCCCCCTTCCACTGTCCAGACGGGGGACGCGTCGCCGCCCACGGCGTACTTCGAGAAGTCATCGGCGAGGAGCACGTCACCCTCCTTTGCGTGGAGTCTCATGGGAAGGCCGATCAGGATCAGCGCGGCGGCTAGCAGTAGGTGTTTCATGGCGAATCGATCCCGTCGCCGTAACCGTCAGGAATCGCGATGTTATCTGTGGGCCGTTCAGCGCCCCGCCCGCATGCTGGCGCATGCGGCTACAACAGGAAGCTAACTCCGCCGCGGTGCGCGGTCAATTGCCTCTGTCGTGCCGTACGAGGAAGCTGCTGTCGGGGAAGCGCTTCACGAGCGTGCCGCGGATGGACTTGGCAAACGGCCCCGGGCCGCCAGCTTGGCGGATGGCGATCTGCCACGCGCCATACTCGCGGAAGCCGATGAGCCGCCGCGTGATGTAGGTGAAGCGCACCGGGTGCTTGGACAGAATCGCAAGCGCGTCGTCGGCCTTCGTGGGCAGGGCTACCGTCGGCCGGCTGAGATACCACGCGACTTGCGTCGGCTCGTTGGTCATGACCATCGCGCCCTTCGGCAGCAGCGAATCGAGCGCCGCGTAGTTCGCATCGAGCGCCCAGCCGTAGGGCTGGCCCTTGTAGTGGTGGCGATACCAGAACGGCCCAACGTAGCAGAACAACTGCACAAGCCCGTACGCGACCAACACCACGACCGCCGCTACGCGCATCCGCGGATTTCGCAGGCGCAGCACGGCATAGCTCGCGCCCACGGTCATCGCCGGCGCAAGCCAGACATAGTAGCGCCCAGTGCTCTCATGACGCAGGAAACTGAACACCACGACCTGCACCGCGAGCATGGCTACACTCAGGAATAGAAACGTCGCCAATCGTTTCGACTTCGCCATGAACAGGGAGACAACGAAGAATGCGGCGACGAGTTCCATGCGCCAGAAGAAGAGCGCATCGCGGACAAAGCCGCCAAAGAACAGCCGCGGCCACTTGGCTAGCAGTTCGGGCAGATGGGCGCGCAGAATAGCCGTCGGCTCGAACACGCGATACTGGAGCCAAGGCAAGTGCTCCGCGGGCATCACGGTCAGGTGCGCGAGGTTCCAGTGCGTCGTGACCGGCAGCCAAGGCGTGCCCAGGCGCATGGAGTTGTAAGCGAGCATCGGCGCGGCACCCGCGGCGCAGATGCCCACGTACACGCCGCACCACAGCACGCGCTTGCCTTTGGGCGATGCCACCGCGATGACACCGGCCAGGAGCGGCGTCCAGATCATGAAATTCTGCCGCGTCAGCCACGCCAGCACGGAGAGCACGCCCGCCGCCAGCACCCGCCCTGCAACGCCTCTGCCAGGCCGCGTCAGCAGGCTCGACGCCACAGCGGCCGCGCCCACCGTAGCCGCGGCGAATAGGAAGCAGGTGTACCCCCCTTCCGTGAAGTAGAGCAGCCGCGGCGACAGCATGAACAGCACCGCGGCTAGCAAGCCCGTGCGCGTATCCACCAGCCACCGCCCCAGCCAGAAGACGAGCGCGGCGACCATGCTATAGGCCACGCCTGCCGCGGCCAGCACAGCCGTGTCGTTGGCGCCAAGCACGCGCACGAACGCGGCGACCCAGTACGCGTACAACGGAAACCGGTCGAGCACCGGCCACCCGCCATTGTAAGCGACCCCAAGCTTGTCGTACACGGCCAGCGTGCCCGGCAGCGCGACTTGCGTGCTGAAGCCGTGGCCCGTAGCGATGCGCCGGCCAATCTCGCCGTAGTGGCAGAACTCGTACGTGCGACCGGAGAAGAAGCGCAGATAGCAGTAGAGAAGCTGCATCCCCTGGGCCGCCGCGGCGACGGCTAGCACCGGCCACGCGCGGCGAACCGCGCCGCATCCCTCAGCGGGACGCTCCGTTTCTGCAGCATTGGGACGCTCAGCTTCCATGTCCGCCTATCACATTCCGCATCCGTGGTACCGACCTGCTGGTAGCCGAAGCTATGTAGGGTGGGCCGTGCCCAATGCCATCAACTTAAGGCGGCGCGTGTGCTTCCGGCGAGTCGCGGCCGCCCTGTGGGTTTGGTCGCGGCCACTGCGCTCTGAGCACATCAGGGACAGGGCGTGCCTATTGCGGCTACGTAACACTTCAGCCGATTGCAACAGTCGTTGGCCCCATGAACGTGCGCGAGTTCGATGGACAGCGTTTCCGCTTGACGCAACGCTGTTGGGAAGCCCAACGGGCTTCCGGCTTCTAGCCCAGGGTTGCGGCCGCAGGCCG
>JAJRTI010000564.1 GCA_024278415.1 Planctomycetota bacterium
AGCGAACAGAGCGCGAGCACCGCGTCGTGGGGTTCCCGCTCAAAGACCGAATCGTCATGGGGACGAATCTGGGTTTCAACACGCTGCTGTTCCTCATACTTCCGCTCCTCATCGGCTCGGTGTGGGTGAGCGGCCTCTGGTGGAAGACCCTTCCATTGCTGTTTGTGCTCGCGGTGCTCAACAGTGCGTTGGTGTTTTGGCTGCCGGGCAAACCGGGCGTGCAGAAAGGGCTGTCGTGCGGGATTCTTGCATCCGCGGCCTTCGTGGTTGTTTCTCAGGCCGCGTGGGGCATGGGGCCTTGGGCGGTGCTGGGGTGGACGGGATGGATCATGCTGCTCTCGGCCTACCTCGGGTACGACACGCCCAGTTGGTCGCCTTTGTGGCGCGCAGACGTGAAGGAATTCGTCTTCGGCGTGAGAGACACGCGCCTTGAGATCATCCCCGAGCGGTGTGTCGGCTGTGGGCTGTGCGACGTCGTTTGCCCGGCGAACGTGTTCGGCCAGGATGAAGACACCGGCAAGTCCAAGGTCGGGAACCTGGCCGCGTGCCAGGCGTGCGGCGCGTGCATCGAGAACTGCCCGGCGGAGGCGATTGCGAACAACTTCCGCGGCGGGGAGTGCTCGTGCCCCACCTGTACCGTTATCAACACCGTCAAGTCGCTGAAGCGGAAGACGCCGGCGCGGGACGAATCGGAAGCCGAGCCCGTTGCGGCAGCCCCATGCTGCGAGTCCGCGGACTGTCAGTGCACGGAGCCCCCGGGGCCTCGCGTGCCGTAGGTTCCAGTGAGGGGCATGCCGCGCGGCCGGCGATGCGATCGCGGTATCCTTTGGGATCTGTCCCGATTCTTCGGGAACGGCCGATTAGGATTGGCTGAACGGGGCCTTGGCGGGGCCCTGTGCCGCACGAGGAAACCGCGGCGACTGCCAGAGGAGAAAAACGGTCGGGAGCGTGGCGCCCCGCCGCCCGACCTCGTGTCGCGTCCCGCAAGTTCGTATGCCTATCTGAGTCGGTGGGGCTGTGCTTGGAGACCCGCGTCGTCCGATTGGCCAATCGCACCCCCTCTTGGCCCAAGACGCGTGGCACTTGACTGAAGTGTTATGGCGCCACAATGTGTTTGCAACTCGCGCTCATGATACAGACTCATGGGGGTTGGGCCTTCGTGAGACGAGGAGCACAGATACCCGCAGATGTCCACAAATGGCGCAGATCAGAAGATATGGCGACAGGCTCCATCCGTGTGACCTGTGGGTGTCTGCGTACATCTGTGCTTTCCCCTTCCGGCGAAACCGACGTCGCTCCACGGGTTGCGGCCAACGGCCGCGCTAGGTTATCAACTCCACCATCGCCGATCTGCCGCCGTACCACTGCGGCATCATGGCCCAACGGCCGCTTCAACGAGCCTGGAGCACGAGCGGGCAATGGACCGACGCCGCTGGAGCAAATGCGTTCCCTCCACGCCGATCTGGCGCTCCACCCCGAGAAGGCACAGACGAGCCCCAGAACGCGTCAGATCTCTGCGTCCACACTCTTGCCCGCGGCAGACGAATCGACGCCGGCTTGGATGACCCGCTGCACGCGCAACGCGTGGTTGGTGGTAATGAGCAGGGGCTTGCCCTCGCGCAGGTGTTCGGCGAGGTTGGCGTAGAGATCGACTGTGGGGATCTTCTTCGTGTACTCGACCGCCGACTCGGGCCCGCTAATGGTGACGTGCATCTCCCCGCGCTCGCCCTGCGCTCCGTGGAGCGTGGCCTCTGTGCCGAGCACGAACCACTTGCTTCCGCAGGGGCTGGCGTACGCCACGTCGATCTTCGACGCGACGCCGCGCACGCCGTTGTCGAACAGCATCTCGATGCGGAACATGTCGTCCGCGGTGCCCCATCGCACGTTGCGCACGTCGCCCCAAACCTGCACGACCTTGTGGCCCTCCATGAGGTCGAGCACTTGGTCGACCCAGTGGGGGCCGAAGTCGAGCAGCGTGCCGCCGCCTTGGCCGGCCGTGATGCGCCACTCGGGGTTGTAGTCCGGCGTGCCGTACCCGACCGCGGGCGCGCTACCGATGGTGCGGTTCTCGACCGTGAGCAACTTGCCCACCAGCCCCTCGCGCACCGCGGACTTCACGAGCCGGTAGTCCTCGTCGAACCGCCGGTTGTGGCGCACGGTCAGCACGACGTTGTTCTCAGCCGCGGCCGCGGCCATGTCCTCCGCCTCCTGCGCGGTCACGGACATGGGCTTTTCGATGACCATGTGCTTGCCGGCCTTGGCGGCCGCGAGCGCGTTGGCGTAGTGCGCGGACGAGTGGGTCGTGATCGCCACGACCTCCGTGTCCCATGCGAGGAACTCGTCGATGTCGCCCGTGGTCTTGAGCCCCACCTCCTCCGCGGCCCCGCGGCGCGCGGGCGTGATGTCGCACACGCCCACGACCTCGAAGCGGTCGCTGTTGCGCATTTGGCTCAAGTGGGCCGCTTCGGCGACGCGGCCGAAGCCGAGGATGCCGGCTTTGATGGGTTGCATGAGGGAGTCGTCTCCAGTGTGTTACATAGCGCGGGCTGCGCAAGAGTCTCGGCGGAATGAAAGCGGAGGATTATACCCAGCCCGCGGGTGGGATGCTATGACTCGCGGACTTGTCGCGCGCCGTTCGTACGCTTGGTTCGTGGCTTGTGATGGCCCGGTCGCGAAGGGACGGAGGCCACCAAGACACGAAGACACCAAGCCGCACGAAGGGAAACAAATCTCCCATGTGGTTCTTCTTTGTGTTGCTTTGTGCCTGGGTGGCCTCTGAGTCTGCTCGTGACCACACGGAATAGCGAGGAACCGATTGACTCCGCGTCGCCCCGGCCATATTATCCCTGCACGCCAATCCAAGCCATCGGCGGACCGCCTAAGCCGGCCGTCTCGCTTCGCTGCGACGGCCCTACAGGCGGGACTCCGAGCAGGGACTCCAAACATGCTCCCACGCGAACGCGTTATCGCCGTCATCAACCACGAGCAGCCAGACCGCATCCCCATCAACGGCTGGGTCAGGGCCAACCTCGACGAGCCCATCACCGAGCGCTGGGGTTCGGTCGAGGCGTTCGAGGACAAGTATGAGTTCGACTTTGCGCACGTCTTCGGCGGGCCGACCCCATTCGACCCGGAGCGGTTGAAGGACCTGCGCCAGACGTTGGGCCGCGCGCCGGAGCCGCTGGACATCCTCGACTTCGAACTGTCCGACCCCAACGATACGGCCGCATACCAGGACATCGTCGACCAGATTCGGCACCACAAGGAGGAGCGCGGCCGGTTCGTGTACGTGCAGACCCCGGGCATCTTCGAGTGCCTCAATCGGCCCTGGGGCATCGAGAACCACTTGGCCTATCTCGCGCTTTACCCCGACGACCTTGCCGAGGTGTACGCGCGGCAGGCCCAGTGGAACAAGCAGTTTGCGCTCAACTGCATCGAGCTGGGCATCGACATGGTGCACGTGTCCGACGACTGGGGCGCGCAGGCCGGGCTCATGTTCAACCCGAAGACGTGGTGGGAGTTGATCCACCCCCACCACAAGCTCACCTGCGACGCGGTCAAGGCCGCCGGCGCGTACCTCAGCGTGCACAGCGACGGCAACGTAAACGCGGTCGTCGACGGCATCATCGACCTCGGGTACGACGTAGTGCACCCCTGGCAGGAGTCCGCAGGCATGAGCCTCGCCGACTTCAAGGCCAACTACCGCGGCCAGTTCGTGGTCATGGGCGGGCTCGACGTGCAGAACACCATCGGCTTCGGCAAGCTTGACTTCCTCAAGTCCGAGATCGGGCGCGTCATGCGCCTCTTCGCGGACGGCGGCCTGCTCTTCTGCACGACGCACTTCGTGCAGGACCACTGCACGATGGACGAACTCGAACTGGCGTTCGACACCGCGTACGAGATGTGTCGGGAGGTGTGTAGTGGTCATTAGTCATTAGTCATTAGTCATTGGTCATTGGTCATTGGTCATTGGTCATTGGTCATTGGTCACTGGTCACTGGTCACTGGTCACTGGTCACTGGTCACTGGTCACTGGTCACGCTAATGCCCAACGCCCCTCCGCATCAACCATCAACCATCAACCATTCCGAGGAGAGCATGTCCCTCCGAGCAGGCTTCGCTGAGATCGACATCACGCCGCCCCTTGGCACGCGCAAGATCGGCTGGCTCAAGGTGATCGAGGGCACGAAGGTCCACGACCCGCTCTACGCGCACATCTGCGTGCTCGAGTCCGGCAGCGGCACCATTGCGTTCGTGCAGCTCGACACGCTGTCCATCCGATGGACGCAAGTCAATGACATCCGCCGGCGCGTCGCGGAGCAATACGACTATCCCGGCGCCAACGTCATGGTCTGTGTGACGCACAACCACGCGGGGCCGGCCGTCGCGAACTGTGGCGACGCGAAGCGCGACGAGGAGTACATCGAGACGCTCGTCGGCAAGATCGTCCGGGCGTTCGGCCTGGCGCTCGACGCGAGGCAACCGGCCAAGATCGGCATCAACAGCGTCTCCGAGTTCGAGCTGTCGCACAACCGGCGCATGGTGATGCGAGATGGCACGGCCAAGACGCATGGCCAGGCCAGCGACCCCGAAATGCTCTATCAGGAGGGGCCCATCGATCCTGAGGTCGCGGTGTTTGCGCTACGCGGGATGGACGGTGCTGCGCTGGGCTGCATCGTGAACTTCGCATGCCATCCCACGAACTACGGCGGCGACGAGTGCTTCAGCGCGGGATGGCCCGGCGCGCTCTGCGCGGCCATGAAGGAGCGCGGCTGGCCGGTGACGCTCTTCCTCAATGGAGCCTGCGGCAACGTGAGCCTCGGCAACCCGTACGGCAAGCCGCGGCCGGAGATGGACGAAGTCGGTGCGCGGCTCGCGGACGACGCGGAGCGCACCCTCGAAGGCATGGAGTTCCGCGACGACGTGAAGCTCGCGTCGCGCTCCCGCACGATCCAGCTCCCTTACCGCGAGTTGACCGAGGACCAACTCAACGGCACGGCCCGCGGCGCGCAGCGGTTCATTGACTCCGCGATCTACGACCGCAGCATCCCCCGCGTGGTCGAGCGCATCCGCACCCGCGGCGCGCAGCCGGCGGAGGTGCAGGTGCACTTCATCGACGAGTACGCGATCGCCGCGGCGCCGGCCGAGTACTTCGTCGAGCTGGGGCTCATGATCAAGGAAGGGGCGTATCCACAGCACGCGCTCGTGGCGAGTTGCTCGAACGGCATGGTGGGCTACCTGCCCACGAAGGAGGCGATGGCCCGCGGGGGATACGAGACCACGTTCACCGATTCGAGCCGCATGGCCGCGGACGCGGGCGAGGTGGTGGCGGAGGCCGCGATCGAGATCATCCGCGAATACTACGACGCCGGCTGAACCGAAGGAGTTCGCATGGACGCGAGCAAACCCAACGTGCTCTACATCCACTCGCACGACACCGGCCGCTACGTGCAGCCGTATGGCCATGCGGTATCGACGCCGAACATCCAGCGGCTCGCGGAGGAGGGCGTGCTGTTTCGGCAGGCCTTCTGCGCCGGGCCCACGTGCTCGCCCAGCCGCGCCGCGCTGCTGACCGGGCAGATGCCCCACTCCAACGGCATGGTCGGCCTCGCAAGTCTGGGGTTCTCGCTCCACGACTACGAGCAGCACATCGTGCATACACTGCGTGGCGCCGGGTACCGCAGCGCGCTTGCCGGGGTGCAGCACGTGGCGAAGCCGGCGGATAGGATCGGCTACGACGAGGTGCTGACCACGGACCCGCGTGAAGCCGCGGCCGCGGCGACGGCCTTCCTCTCCAACGCTCCCGCGCACCCGTTCTTCCTCGCGGTCGGCTTTAGCCAGACGCACCGCAAATTCCCCGAGCCCGGCCGCGGCAACGATCCGCGCTACTGCCTGCCCCCAGCGCCGCTCCCCGACACGCCCGAGACGCGCCGCGACATGGCCGGCTTCAAAACGAGCGCACGGCAACTCGACGACCAGATCGGCGCGGTGCTCGACGCGCTGGACTCCAATGGCCTCGCCGCGAACACACTCGTCGTCTGCACAACCGACCACGGCCTCGCGTTCCCGGCCATGAAGTGCAACCTCACCGACCACGGCATCGGCGTCATGCTCATCATGCGCGGACCGGGCGGGTTCGTGGGCGGCCAGGTTGTGGACGCGATGGTGTCGCACCTGGACGTGTTTCCCACGATCTGCGAGTTGGCTGGCGCGAACGCGCCGAGCTGGCTGCAAGGCCAATCCATCGCTCCGCTCGTGCGCGGGGAGGCCGAGCAGATCCACGACGCGATCTTCGCGGAAATCAACTACCACGACGCGTACGACCCGCAGCGCTGCGTGCGCACGCGGCGCTGGAAGTACATCCGGCGCTTCAGCGACCGCGGCCGGCCTCTGATGCCCAACTGTGACAACAGCATTTCGAAGGATCTGTGGATCGAGCACGGGTGGCGCGACCGCAAGTTGGCGCAGGAGGAGTTGTACGATCTCATGTTCGATCCCAACGAAGCGCACAACTTGGCGGCCGACCCGGCCGCAGCCGACACGCTTGCGGAGATGCGCGGCCGGCTCCAGCAATGGATGGAAGCGACCGACGATCCGCTGCTGGACGGACCCATCCCCGCGCCTGAAGGCGCGGTCGTGAGCGACCCCGACGCGATTTCGGAACTCACCGGCGACGTGATCGCGCGCATCAAGCGCGAGCAGGCGGAAACATGACCCGTCTCGGGCCACCCCGCCACTCGCGGCGAACACACCACATCATGGAGACCACACCGATGACGCCTGTATCCTACATCGATGGAGACGGCCTCTCGCTTCTGTTTCGCACGTGTGCCGCCATGGCCGTGCTGGCCGGCGCGTGCTTGGCGTCGGCCGTGAGCGCGGAGGCCGCCGCGGGTTGGAAGATGGGAGCGCCCATCGTGACCTACTGGGCCGGGCCCATGCCGATGACCGACGCGGTCGCCAAGCAGATGGCCGACGGAGGCTGGAACCTGGTCTGGGTCACCCGGCGCGGCGCGGCCAAGGGCGTGGGCGTCGTCGAGCACTTTCGCACGCAACTCGACGTGCTTCAGCGGCACGGCCTGCGCGGGATACTCGGCCTGGGTTACGTGCCGCGGGATCCCGACAAGTTCAAGGCCCTCGACGACCCGAAGATGAAGGCGGAACTGGACGCCATCGTCGAGGCCGTGCGCGAGCATCCGGCGCTCTACGCATACAGCCTCAAAGATGAACCCAACGTCGCCCTGTTCCCGATCTTGGCCCGCATGAAGGACTATCTCCAGAAAAAGGATCCGGCGCACCTCGTGTACGTGAACCTCTATCCGATCTACGCGAGCAACAAGCAGTTGGGCACGACGGGCGAGCCGGCGCCCGCGTACCGCGAGTATCTGCGCCAGTTCGTGGAGACGTTCCGGCCGCAACTACTGAGCTACGACCACTACCATTTCACGGTCCAGGGCGACCGAGACCAGTACTTCCTGAACTTGGCCGAAATCCGGCGAGCCGCGCTGGACGCGGGCATCCCGTTCATGGCGATCGTGCAGGCGTGCAGTTGGACGGTCAACATGCGGATTCCAACCGGCGAGGAGTTGCGCTGGCTCGCGTACACGACGTTGGCCTACGGGTCGCAGGGCATCTCTTGGTACGTCTATGGCTACCCCGGCCACGACGGCGGCATGATCAACCCGGCTGGCACGTATCGGGAGCCGCGCATTGCGCGTGCGATGGGCTCGGCCGTGCTTGGCGGCCCGCCCACGCCGCTCTACTACTATGTCCGGGAGCTGCACAAAGAGTTCCTCGCGATCGCCACGGAGCTTCAGCCTTTGCGATCGCTCGCGGTGTACCACGTCGGCATGCTTCCCGAGGGAACGTTGCCTCTGCCTGCAGACGCGGTCTTCCGTCTCGATCCCCCTGTGCCGCCCAAGGACTACGCGACTCCGGTAGAGGGCTTTGTGATCGGCACCTTCGGCCCCGGGGAGTCGCCCACCCACGCGCTGGTGGTCAACCTGGACTACCGCACGTACAGCGGCCGCGGCCAGCCCCGACGCGAAGAGTTCCTGAAGCCCGTCCGGCGAGCCCTCGTGGGGCCCGGCCGTCTGGAGGTCTTCGACGCCGAGACTTCGAAGTGGTCGCCGGCCGACTCCAATCGTGTTGAGTTGCGCCTTCCCCCTGGGAGCGGGATACTGGTGAGGGTTGCGCGATAGAGGCCGCGCCGCGTGGGCACTGGGCCAGACTTGCCGAACGCATTCACCGTTTTCCCGCGATTCAAGGCACGCCCGTGAAGCTATTCAAGTTCAGCCGGCTCTGGCGAGGGCTCGTGGCCAATCCTTTCCTCGCGCTTGCCGTGGTCTTCTTGTTGGTGGGAACGGCCGTGAGGCCTGCGGGGATCTGGGAGTACAGCCGTGCGGTGGATTGGCCGACCCTCGCGGCGTTGGCGAGTTTGTTGATCGCGACGACCGGCTTGGAAATGAGCGGCGCGGCTCGGCGCGCGGCGCAGATGCTTTTGCGCCGCGCGCACAACGAGAGGACTCTCGCCCTGTCGTTGGTGGCGGCCTCGGGCGTGCTGTCGACCGCGCTGACGAATGACGTGACGCTCTTCGTCATGGTGCCGCTCACGTTGGCCTTGGCCGACCACGTGGATCGCAGGACGGTGCGCAAACTGGTGATCTTTGAAGCGATCGCCGTCAACGTGGGCTCTGCATTGACACCCATGGGGAACCCTCAAAACGTGTTCCTCTGGCACAACTGGGGCATTTCAATCTTCTCATTCATGATGGCGATGCTGCCGTTGGCGGTGGCTCTGGCCGCGCTGTTGGCCCTGTTCACCGCGTGCTGTTTCCCCAGCCGGCCCATTGCGGCGTTCGACGAGCCGGCCGAGAAGGCGCCGACGCATCGCGGGCTGTTCTACGTATCGGTGGCTTCGTTGGGAGTGGCCTTTGTCTACATGGAGCTGCGCGTGGCGTGGGCCGCGTTTGTCGTGCTGGGTGGCGTGTACGCCCTGTTTTTTCGGGACGTGTTGCGCCGCGTGGATTGGCTTCTGTTGCTGCTGTTCGTGGTGCTGTTCGTTGACACGCATATCGCCTATCAAGCGGCAGCGCAAAGCCGTGTGGGCACGGGGCGGGAAGTGGCCGAGCGCGGCCCCATGGCGGTCTATTGGCTGGGCGTGCTGCTGAGCCAAGTCGTGAGCAACATTCCCGCGGCACTGTGGCTATCGAAGGTGTCGTCCGACGTTCGCGCCATCGCCTACGCGGTCAACGTGGCCGGCAACGGCTTGGTCTTGGGCTCATTGGCCAATGTGATTGCGCTGAGCATGGCCAAGGACAAGCGCGTCTGGGTGGAATTCCACAAGTATTCGATCCCTTTCTTGCTCGTGAGTGCGGGCGTGGGCGCGATGGTGCTTGCCGCCATGCTGCGTCATGGCATGTAGGGCCGCACGCTTCCACCGCTCATGCGACCTCAGAACCGCCACTCGGGGGCCGCACGGCCGGTCGACAAGATCTCTTCTACGTAGCACCCCGTCTGGGGCACGACCGGCTCTTCGAGCCCATATGTGGGCAAGCGGAAGGCCTTGACCCGGTAGGTGAGCAGGGCGCGCCATCGGCCGTCGGCCAGGCGTACGGTGGCGGATGAGGGGTGATCGACAGCCCAGAAGGTGCCTGGCGGCCGCGGGCCGAACTCCTCGGTGCAGTCGCGGATGAGGCGGGGGCCGGCCAGACTCGCGCCGACGATCGTCCAGAAGCAGAGCTTGGCCCGTTTCGCTCCGCGCGGGCTCGTCGCAATGAAGGGAATGCCACAGGCCGTGCGGTTGATGCTTACGGGCGATGAACTGCGCACGCCGGCTTGGCGCACGACCTCTTGCCACGTCTTGCCGGCGTCGGCCGACCGCCAGACGACCACCGTGCTGATCTGCTCGCTTCCCAGGCGCGTGGCGAACATGAGGGAGCCGTCGGCCACGCGCACCAGGCTGGGCTCCGAGCCCAAGCCCACAGGCACAAACGACGCGGCGGCCCACTGCCCGTCCCGCCATTGCCAGCGACACACGCCGCACCGATGCCGGCCGTTGCGCCGTGCGAGCACCGGCAGCAGCAAGTCGTTGCCGTCGGGAATTGCGTTCGTGAGGCCCGGTGTGACCAATTGCCACCCGTCCGGGCCAGCCGCGGGCAGCGCGGTCGGCCCCACGATCTCGCGCTTGGCCACCTGGAATTGCGTCCCGTCGTAGCGCAACTGAAGCGTCTCCATGTACCGCACAAACGGCTTCGTCCACGTGAAGAACCCCTTGCTGTCCACCTCGAACGATAGAGCCTGGCAGAGCCCGAACCCCTTGCCCTCGCCTGGGTGGCGAGAGCCGTCGGTCGCCTGGGCTCCCAGCGGCCAGAACCCGCCGGCCACGGGGAACTTGACGACCACGCGCGGCTTGCCGGTCTTGGCGTCTGTCCGCTTCTCGTTGCGCGAGATCGCGACCGGCTCGGCCGTGTGCAAGGCACTTAGGCTGTCGAAGACGAGCACGTCCGTGCCGTCCTCGTAATCGGAATACCCAGGGCCGATGGTGCGCAGATTGCAAAAGATCGCCGCTTCCGTGGCCGATACTTGCAGTGGCAACCCGATGCCGTAGCGGGCCGGCCTGTTGTCCGTGGTCTCACGCGGCAGGGAGACATCCGGTGGGCCGTGCGTGATCATGACGATCTCCGCGGGCGCCGCGGCGACGACAACCAGAAGCGCGAGGTGGGCCTTCATCGTTTTTGGCTCCCACAAGGTGTTCTATGATTGGTATGCGCATTCGGAAGTGCGGCAACACTCCGCTTCGTCCTCGTCCTCGATGCGGGCATGATGATAGCTCCAAGGCTGCCCTTGTCAGTGGCTTTCAAGCCTTGATTGTCAAACCCACTCGTGAACATTTGGTGAATCCGTTCGGAGAAGCCCCCCGCCCGTTCATCTGGTGGGTGAATCAGGTTGGCTGGCTAACAGGCGCCCTGCTAACTAATTGGCTTCCCTTTCTCCTTTTCTGCCCGCCGCAGAGCGGCGGGCAGAAAAGGAGAAAGGGAAGAGTCTCAAAGCAGCCCAAGCAACCTGATTCATTCGCCGTACGGCGAACACAAGGCAGCGGGGGGCTATGAGGCATCAGCTACGGGTTCACCGAATGTTCACACCTACTCCAGTTCGAGCCAGCCAAACGCGCTGGAGCCTTGCCGCCGCAGACGCCGAGGGGCCACTCGATCCAGCCGCGGAAGCCTTCACCATCGTTGTCGTTGACCGTCGTTGACCAGGCGACGCGCTTGCCGCGGGCCGGGGCTTTCACACCCAGCGCGCTCCAAGGCACGGCCGCCTCGTAAACGGTTGCAGACGGCCCGCGCGCCACGGCGAGCTTGCCGTCTCTCATCGCAGCCGAGGCGGGCACTCACCGGAACACGGCCGATCCGCGCGGGGTTTTGGCCAGCCCCGCCTCGAATTCGGCGCCATCGTGGGAAGCGAGTTGGAAGCAATCCCCGCACCAGAGAGAACGAGGCACAAGCGTCAATTGGGCGTTGACTCCGCCCGCGGACGGGCCTTGGCATGGCCCACACGGGAATCGACAGAAATCTGGTTCTTCGCGATTTCGCGTCCTTCTGTGCGACAGGCCGCTACCCGGGAACCAGGCCTCCCCATGCTCCCCTTGCCTCTGCCTTTCCGACCTCCAGACATGGTGGTCGGGAAGGCAGAGGCAAGGGTGACATAGCGCACCATGCACCCAGGGTAGCGAACTTCGCTCGCAACCCTGGGCTGGTCTACGGAAGCCCGTGGGCTTCCCTGAGGCCGAACCCACTCAGGCCGGCCAAGGTCTGAGCCATGTTCGCCGCGCCGCCCATTGGGGTCGCGGGCGTAGCCCGCCTTGTTCGCATGAGCCGGCACAGAAGGACGCGAAATAGCGAAGAACCAGAGAGACCTCCGTGTGCAAATTTGCACATCTAACGCGTTGGATTTAGGATAGTCCTAAAGCTTGTCATGGCAGTTAGATAGATGGATATTCCGAAGTTGAGAAGGCGAAAGGAATAGATCTCGGATAGGGAGGAGGGGGGCGCGGGGGCAAGCCTGCGCCAAACTGGCCACGAGTCGAGTATTCACCTAAGTAGCTGTAATCACAAGCGTAATGATATATTTATGGAAGGACTACGGTGGAGTATTTTGCACAGTTTTTGCAAATCCTCGTTGCGGAGATAGAAGCACAATCATTTTTCAGCATTTTGTTGTTGTTCATTGTGTGGGGATGCAAACAGGCAGATAATAGTGACATCACAATGGTTATAGCTGGTCATATCCTTTTGGTAAAGGCTTGGTACCCTCAACGTTCCTCGCGTGGCACAGTATGTGCAACAGTGTGTGCGTTGGCTATGTTCAGTCCAGCAACGTGCGGTAGTTTTTTGGTTTCTGGTTTCTGAAGAGAAGGAGAATGAGTTATGAGTAAGGTACAAATCAGAAAAATCGACGGCCAGTGGACCGACATGAGCAAGGAAGAGATGAAGAAAGTCCGTGGCGGCCTTGTGGCGTTCAATTTCGCCATCGGCCAGCCTGAGGAGGACAAGGTGAGCCCCCTCGGGCAGGGCAAGACACCGGGCGGGGAGAAAATCTGACTTTTCGCCGAAACCCATTGGCTGAATAATACGAAAGGGATCTTGCCGAGACAAGATCCCTTTCGTTGTGTACGGCGACACCGACGAAGCAGATTCCCGTGAGCTGCTCTTGATGGAAGAAACTCACGAGCGTTCCGCGCACCGCCTCTGGTGTCGCAGGTATGCGGTCTAGTGCGAAATGGGACGATGCCCGCGACCAGCAGACAGACGGGCCGCGCATGGCGGGACTCACGGCCTGTTCATGAGCTGCGGTGAAGAACCGTGCCGCCGGGGAAGTCGTCGAGTTCCGGGTACGGACGTTGTGGCGCGCGCACAGCGAGACTGAGGAATCTGTCGTCTACGGCGAGGACGAGTCGTTGATCGACGAGGCGGCGCAGCGTGTCTTGGACTTCGGAATGTGACCGGTCGCCGTGCAGCGCGGCCATCAATGCGTCGAGCGTTTTGGCGGTCTCGCACGCCTTGAATACTTCGGCGTCGAGCCCTTGAAGCTCGAACTCCCCTCGAACCGCGCAGGGCCGTGTGTCCGTGATTCGGACTCCATCATCAAGCATGTGCATATTGAATTGGGGCCGGTCCGCGGCAATGGCGGGCACGAGGGATTCGAATTTTTCGTAGAAGTCGTCTCGCCATTTTACGATGACGTCAGCGAGTCTGCTGGCGCCGGGGAGCTTTGTCGTGGTTGATCCGTCCGCCGCTCGTGTCTCATCTTCGAAGAAATAGGCGAGTTCCGCGAGCTTCTCGGCGGATAATGGATAGACGTGCGCGTACGGCCAGAGAGGGGTCAGTTTCAGGCCGAATTCCTCAGGGCGCCGAAAGAAGGCACTGAACCGGTCGAAACAGATGGGGCTCAGAGGGAGGGCGCCTCCGGCCGGAGGCTGCAAGTGGGACACGAGGGGAAGCCAATCCGCGACTTCAGCGTACCATTCGTCTTCTTCACCGGGCATCCCGACCAGGAAGTTCCACATGCAGTACACGCCGAATTCGAGGCACCATTTGAGCAATTGCAGATTCGTCCACGTCTTGACGCCTTTGCGCAGCACGCCAAGCGCGGCGTTGTGCAGATTCTCGATACCGGGTTGAATCCATCGCACGCCAGCGTCCGAGAGTTGACGGACTTGTTTGCGGCGGAGATTGGACTTGACCTCATAGGCGACTTGAAGCCCTTTGTCCGCCGCTTCCAATGCCGGCAGGAACGTGTCGAAATAGGCCATGTCGAGGATGTTGTCCGTTGTCTCGATCCTGTGGACGCCACACCGTTCGGCCAAGGTCACGACTTCCTCCAGCGCACGGGCCGGCGACTTGGACCGATAGTGCATTCCCGAGCCGTTGAGCCCACAGAACAGGCACTGATGCTTCTGTCCCCACCAGCACCCGCGGGAGGTCTCGACGACCAGACCGGGATACACGAAGTGGCGGACTCCCGTTTCCTCCAGGTCTCGGAAGTAATCCTGGAAATCGGGCGCGGGGAGTCTGTCGAGGTTGTGCACGCACGCGCGGGGCGGTTGCGTCCCATCGTTGCGATGACAGGGGCCGAGGACACTCTCGGGGAGAGCCTCGCGCGGGATGTCCCGGCCCAGGTCAAGAATTTGCCGGCAGAAGGGGGGCAACAAATCGTCGGCCTCCCCCGAAATCACGTAGTCGACCCACGGGAAGCTCTCGTGGGTTGTGCGTCCCATCGAGCCCTCGCAGTTGGCCCCGCCGAGAAGGGTCACTACGGATGGCTCCATTTCCCGAATGCGCCTGAGAAGGGCCAAGGACGCGACGTGTTGTTGGAAGAGGGAGCTGCACCCGACGATGCGGGGGCGGTCTTCCAAAACGGCCGCGGCCACATCTTCGACAAACGCGGCCGCCTGCTCCCGGAGTTCCCGCATTGTGGTTTCGTCGATGATGGGGACTTCCAGGAGGATTCGTTGAATGTAGGCCTCGTCCGTGACCGCGGACTCTCGAAACGCCGCCGCCGCGAAGGTCCATTCGCCCGTGAGATGTCTCGAGCACGTATGAGCCAAAAAGTGGTAGGCCTCCGGGCCAATGCGCGCGGCGAAGGCGACGTTCAAGTATCTCACTCTCGCCGCGATCCCCGCCCTTTCCAGACCGGCCTTGAGCAGTCCAAGAGCGAGCGACGGACGCTCAATGGCGGCGTAGGGCATGGCGATTAGCGTTACGTCGGACATCGTTTCACTCCTAAGAACTCACGATAGGAAAAGGCGAGTACCTTCTCCCACTCACGGACAAACAATCCCGCGTGAAGAGCCGCGCCGAGGCCGCGATCCGACGAGAGCGCCTCGGAAGACAAGGCTTGGGACGCGCGCGTGCTCATCAGTCGCTCAGTTTCCTTACGAGCAGGGCCGCAATGCTTCTGCGCTCGGTGATGAGTTCGGCCGTGGCCGTCATGCCGGCCTTGATGGGATATCGTTTGCCCTTGATTTCGAAGTACGGCCTTTCGAGCGAGCCACGCAGGTGGTACACGAACCCCTGCCGGCCGTCCCGGACCGCGGAGGGGGAGATGGCGAGAACCTTGCCAGGCAGCGTTCCGTGATCGGCATAGGGAAACGCTTCCACTTTGTACTCTATGTCCATGCCGCTTTCGATAAGGCCCACGTCTTTGTTCGCTACAGTAATGTCCATATAGAGGGGACTGTCGGCCGGGACGATGGTGCAGAGCAGATCGGACTCTCTGACGTAGTCGCCGCGGTTTCGAAAGCAAAGCTCGGAGATGACGCCCGCGCGCCCCGCGCGGAGGATGTTTCCGTCTTCGCCAGCGTCCGCCCCCTTGGCGGCGCAAGGCGCCGTACAGCCCCCGAAGGACAGCATTCGCTCGTTCATATCGAGTTCGCTGCGCATGGCTTGGAGTGCGGTCAGTTTCTCCAGTTCGAGGTTGCGAACCTCCCGCTCGAGCGCCGCCTTGTCCTGGGCGTAGCTGGCTTTCTCGTTAGCGATTCTCGCCTCGGTGACCGCCTTCTCTTTCTGCGCGATGTCGCGTCGAGAGAGACATTTCCTGGCCTCCGTTCGCGCCCGTTCGAGCTGGAGTTTGGCTGTCTCGTAGCGAGTTTCGCTCGCAAATCCCTGTTGGTGGAGTTCCGTCCATCGTTGCAGCTCTTTGGCCAAGTGCTCGACCTCCGCGTTCCAAAAGGCGAGTTCGGAGCCGGCAGCGGCGAGGGACATTTCGTCCTTTTGCCGCTCGATGCTCAGCACTTTTAGCGTCGCGGCATGCCTCGTCGTTCGTCGTCGGATATCGTCAATGGCTCCCTCGATCTTGAGGTCATAGTATTTCGTCCTTAGCGGGATGGCTGTGCGCAGTTCCTCGACCTTGGCAGTGAGCGCAACAGTCGATTTGGCTCGGATGGAGTACAGGGGCGCGCCTCTTTCCACGGCCTGTCCTTCCGCGACATACACCTCCTGGATATATCCATTTCGGTCGGAGAGCACCCGGACCTTATGACATTGCGGTCTTGCGATAGCCTGGGACTCCACGACGACGTCGATCGTCGCCATGCAAGAGTACAGGATGCCGGCCGCGAGCAAAAGAACGATGATGTATACCAGGCCTCTCGCAAACAGGCTGGGCATGTCCTGGAGATGCTCGATGACGAGGTAGTTCTCCGAGGGCGAGTCGACGGCGGCGTCCGACGCGTCGCATCCTGGAAGCCGCGTCGCGCCGCGCCCGTCGTCGGACGGAGGGGCGGAAAGGGCTGATGACTGATGGTCCAAAACAATGCCTCCTGCGAAGGCGAAACGGCCTTGCTTTTCCAAACCAGGGCGAGCAAGCGTTTTTTTTTTGCGCCGCGGCGTTGGCCGCCGCGTCAAGTCTCATAGGTCGAGCTGCTGGTGATTGAGGTAGTGGTACAGCCCGCGCCGCGCCATGAGCCGCTCGTGCGTACCTTGCTCAACGATCTTGCCATCATCAAGGACGACGATGTTGTCCGCATTCCTCACCGTGCTGAGTCTGTGTGCGATGATGATCGCGGTCTTGTCCGCAAGGATGGCCTTCATGTTCTTTTGGATGGCCTGCTCGGACTCGGTGTCGAGAGCGGCTGTCGCCTCGTCGAGGACGATGACCTTCGGATTCGCATAGAGGACGCGGGCAATGGCGATTCGCTGCTTCTGGCCACTGGAAAGCTGAAGGCCGCTTTCGCCGACTTTGGTTTCGTATGCCTGCGCCAGGTTCGAAATGAAGTCATGCGCGTTGGCCAGTTTCGCCGCGCGCACCACTTGGGCCATCGTGTGGTCCGGGTCGCCAAGTGCGATATTCTCCCGGACAGTGCCGTTGAAGATGAAGCTCTCCTGGACGACGAAGCCGACGAGGCGACGCAAGTGCCCAAGGCCGAGGTTCCTGACGTCGTATCCGTCTACCAGAATCCGGCCTTCGGTGACGTCGTAGAACCGCACGATGAGCTTCACGAGCGTGGACTTGCCGGATCCGCTGCGGCCAACGATCGCAACGGTTTGGCCCGCAGCGATTCTGAGGTCGACATCCGAGATGACATAGGGATCGTCTTGGCCGCCGTAGCGGAAGGAGACGTTCTCGAAGACGATTTCCCCGCGAGGTTCTTGGATAACGATTCCCGCCGACTGTTTCATGGATTCGGGGAATTCGGGCTTCGCTGTGAACACGTCGTTGAGCCGGTCCACGGAGACGAGAGTCTGCTGGATGTCGTCCCATGCGGCGATGATTCGGTTGACGGGCGCGATGACGCTTCCCATGAGCGCCATGAACGCCATCAGCTCCCCTACGCTCATGGCCCCCTGGATGACCTTGTGCGCGCCATAGCAAAGGATCACGGTCGAACTCAGCGCGCCCACAAACTCCCCGAAAGAGTTGAAATAGATCGCCGTTGAATAGAGCTTCCGGTCGATGTTCAGGCTCTTGATGAATTTTTCTTCCCACTTCCATCGCGTCGGGTACTCGATGTTCAACGCTTTGACGGTGTCAATGGCGTTGATGGACTCGATGAGATGGGACTTCGCTTCGGCATTCGCCGCGAAGGAGTCGACGTTCAGCCTTTTCAGGACGGGCGTGAATCCGAGGGTAATCGCGATGAAGACGGGCACGAACGCCAGCGTGGCCCCCGCCATCTCGACATTGTAATAAAACATGAGGGACACGTACACCACGATGAGCACCGTGTCCAAGACCAGGGTGAGGGCCGTGTTGGTGAGGAAATTGCGAATCTTCCGGTTCTCACCGAACCGTGCGATGAAGTCCCCGATTCTGCGGACTTTGAAATACCCCAGCGGCAACGCAAGCATGTGCTTGTAGAAGGCGACAAGCATTCGGAGGTCCACCTTCAAGCTCATGTGCACGATCAGATACTGGCGCAGGATGCCCACCGCTAACCGAAACACGAGAACCAGCAGCATCCCGATGAACATCATCTTCAGCATCGAGACGTTGTGGTGCGCGACGACCTTGTCGATCACGTTTTGTGTGAAAATGGGGGTGGCCAACCCGAACACGTTCAGTAGCATCGACGCAAGAAACACTTCGAAGAGAATCGTCTTGTACGGCCGGACGAACTGAACGAAGTTCCTGAGGGACGACCGATCCTCCGCTTGCCCTTCGAATTCAGGCGTGGGCTCGACGAGCAGGGTCACCCCGTTCCAGTTCTCGCAGAAGGATTCCTTGTCATACTTGCGCAGCCCCAACGACGGGTCCGAGACCCACACGTGCTTGCCGTCCATCTTGTAGACGACAACGAAGTGATACCCCCCCCAGTGCACGATGCAAGGATGGGGTACGGATTTGAGGGCTTCGTAGTCCAGCCTCATTCCCCTCGTGGCAAAGCCGATTTGCTCCGCCGCGGACGCGAGATTCGCCATCGACACGCCGCCGAGGTCTACGTGCGCCAGCTCACGAAGCCGGGCCGAGGAGAAGGTCTTTCCGTAGTACTTCGCGATAATCATGAGGCACGTGGTGCCGCACGTCATCTCGTCGTGCTGCATGATGAACGGGAAGCGGAGACGTTGGCGATAGAAGGACGACAGCCGCCGGGGCCGCACCTTCGCAGGCCTCGGCGTTGTCGCTTCCTGTCCGCGCGCTCCTTCTTGGCCTTGGACATCCACCTGCGCAACCAGCTTCCGCCGCGGAGGGTCTTCCGAAGGCGACGCCGGCCGCGTCATTCGGTAGGACGCGATCCTGTCTTCGAGCGCGTCCCTTAATCGCGGCGACATCTCGAGAAGCCCGTCGAACGCGTCCTTGGACAACGAGAACACGTGGCAATCCGTCGAGCAGACAATGTCGGCGAAACGAACGGTTCTCTCGATGAGAGCCTTTTCCCCGAAGAGGTTCCCTTCGCGCAAGACGTTGATTATCTTCGACTGCCCGTCTTCCCACCGGACGACCTCGACCCTGCCCCGTTCGATGAGATAGAAGTTGTCTCCCTCGTCTCCTTGCCGAAAGATGATATCGCCTTTCTTGTATGATTCCTCCTGAAAACGGTTGACGACGTCGCGGAGTTCCTTGGGGGAGAGCGCAGAGATATCCGCGCAAGAATTCAAGAACCGGCGGATGGACGTCGCCCGAACGAATTTCTCGAACGCTTCTCTGTGTTCCGGCGACGCTAACAGACGCCGCTCGAACGTCGTCCGCTCAATGGGAAGCAGGACGCTCTCTTCGATGGCCCAGGCCGCGGTCTCCCGCGTTCTCTCGGAGACGAGCGCGGCCTCGCCGAAGAGGTCGCCCGCCCTCAGCACAGCCAAGTTGACTTCCGTGGCCGCCGCGTCCTTGAGAAGGGTTCGAATTCGACCCTTGCACACAATATAGATTCTATCGCTGGGATCCCCTTGGTCGAACACCAGGTGTCCCGCGCCCACGGATTCGAGCTTCACTTCGCGCAAGAGGCTCTCTAACTGCCCGTCGTCGTAAACCGCAAAAAGCGGCGCCTTTCGAAGAAGATTTAGAAGATCGTCCAGAGGTCAATTCTCCACACTTGACAGATCCTTCCTCAGCTTGTCCAACTTCCGCGCCAAAGCCTGGCCATCGCGCGCGACGCGCACCAGCCGTTTCACCACTTGCAGCACACCGCTGCCATTACGATACCCAAACTCCCGCCCTATATCCACATTGCTCTCGCCACCCAACACCAATCGCGCCCAAATCTGCGCGCGGCGGTCAGGTTCGTCCACGATCAACGCTCGCACTCGGTCCGCCATATCCTCCGCTTCCACGCGTGCATGCCACCGGATCTCCTCGTCGCCTTCTTTCCTGCCCATCAAATCCTGCACCTTACGAGAGTGGTAGGGCCTCAATGGGTGACCCCTTCTACATTTGCCAGTCGCCATCGAGTGCGATACGGCGGGCAGATCAGAGATCTATCCCACCAGGCAGAGGCGATTTCCAGGCGGACACTAATCCCGTCAGAACGGCCCCGGTGCACAGTCGATGCCGCGCTCGGCCTGGCTCATGACCGGGCCACTGGAAGCCTGGACAGCCACCTGGAGACGGTAGCTGCCGGGCTTGAGCCGGTGGGTGTCCAGAAGGAGCATGTCGCCCTCCGCGAGGTCCTGTGTTCGTTTCGTCTGGGCGCGTCCGTGTTCGTCGGCCAAGACGGCTTTGACAAGGTACACGCCGCGGGTGTCGGGGCGTTTGCCCATGAGCGTCAGGCTCACGGCCAGGCGGGGCTGCGGGAGCATCACGAACGCGGGCGCGTCCACATTGCGGATCATGGGCCCCTTGAAGCGCAGCAGCTTCACCTCGGCCACATCGAAGGTGAGATGCGTGCCATCAGCGTAGCGCCTTTCCGCGATGAAGAACTGGACTCTTCCCACCGCGCGCCAGGTCTCTTCGCCTTGGCCAACCGCGGAAATCATCTCGCGCACGGGAAAGAGGACCGGCAGCCAGACCCGCTGGCGGCCGCCCAGATCGCGGGTCACTTCGTAGAACTTGTTCGAGTGGATGGTGAAGCCGACGGGCGTCGTGTCGTCCGCAACCTCGTAGCGATCCGAGTCAATGCGCATGACGAACATGAGATAGTCGTAGCTGGCCATGTCCAGCGGCGGGTTCTTGAACGCGCGATACACGCGTGGCCAGCCGATGGGGTGTCCCCGGTCGCCACCTTCGGCCTTGTGGTCCACCGCCACCCGCCACCGCAGCCCCGGCTTGCCGTCCTTGCCCGCCTTCGGAGTGACGGAGAGTTTGCCCTCTCCAGTGACGTTGATCCATTGCGAGAAGTCGCCGCCCAGGTCCTTCGTCTCTACCTTTCCCTGTGCGATAGCTTTGGCGATGAAGTCCGCGTCGGTCTCGTGGGGGGGCGACTGGATTCTTTCCACCAGCACGGATGGCGCGGCGCCCTTGCGCACAGCGGGGTAGTGCATCAGGGCCTGCGTGGCGAGCGCGAGCCGCCAGCGTCGCGCATTGAACTCGGACGAGGGCCACATGCCCGTGGCGAGGTACTTCTCCTGGACGCGGATGTCATCCCACATGCGCTGGAGGAGCGCCTTGCCCTCGGCGACGAGCCGGCGGCACGCCTCGTCTTTCGTCCCCTCGTGCTCCCAGACTGCCTGTTGGAGCGTGTAGATGTAGCGCGCGTCGTCGCGTCCTTCACGGAAGCATTGCCAGTAGACCGCGGGGATGACCTCGCCATCGTCGTCGATGCGCTGTCCGCACCCGGATTGGCGGCTTCGGAGGTAGTCGAACGGATCGGGGCCGCGCGGCGTCCAGGCCCAGTGCCAGGGGATGAGCATCGTGTAACCGCTGCGCCAGAAGCCGAAGCCGTAGGTCATGCGCCCGCCCTTGCACATGACCCTGCGGTCCTTGATCTCGCCGGCGTTGTGGTTTGGATAGGACCAGTACTCGTAGCGCGTCTGGGCCACGATCTTCTCGTAGGGCATGGAGTAGGGCTGGGAACACCAGACGTCCACGCCGTCACGGTAGGCCGCGGCGTCAGCGGCGAGAGGGTTCTTGGTGATGTAGGTGCGGACGCCGGCGTCGTGGATGGCCTTGAAGACCTTGGCGCCGAACTCCTTGGACGAGGCGTCCACCTCGTCGAGCGGACACACGACCAACACGGGCCAGCCCTTTTCCTTGGCCTCCGCGGCCAGTGCGCGGTACAGGTCGGTGATCTTCGCGTAGAATTCGGGCGGGGGCATCTTGTAGACCCGCCAGTGGGAGCCCGTTTTCCCGCGGAGTGTCATCTTGCGGTAGAGCGCCCCAACCGCGCTGCCGCCGGCCAGCGGAAGCGGGCCTCGCATGCCCGCCGCGCACATACGAGGCAAATCCTCGATGCCGCGGATGTAGAGTTTGTCCTTCTTGCGGTCGTAGCCCACGTAGAGCGTCGGAAAGGTGTCGAGGCCGAGATCGGCCATGGCTTTGAATTCGTTGTCCATAGCCCGGCGGATGAATGCCTCGTCCCGGCCCAGGAACATGTACTTGTTTTTCCATGCGTAGTAAGCGGAGTAGTGCTTGGCCGGGTCGCTCCGCAGCCGGAAGCCAAGGACGCGGAACGCGACGGGGATTTGCACCGACGCGCTCATGCGGTCGTCTCGGACGTGAACAACGCCGCGATAGACACCCGATTTCGCGTCGTCCGGGACGTGGACCGTGAGCCACCAGCGTTGGCACTCTCGGGCCGGCGAGGAATGGACGGTCACCCGCTCCAGCAGCTCGGGCGTGCGCCGGTAGGTCGTGCGGGAAGTGTAGCGCGGATAGCCGATGTTCCAGTAGGTGAGCAGGCGCACGTCGATGGCGGAGGCAGGGATTTAGCCGGCCTCGCCAGTGAGCGGAGAAACGTTCACGCGCAAGTTTTTCAAGGCGCGCACCGGATAGATGCTGAACGTCAGCGGCTCGAACTCGCCCGGCGTCGCGAACGCGGCCAGCGCCTGGAGCCGTTCGCTGGGAAGCGGGTGCGTGTTGGGATAGACAGGATCCATGATGGGCCGGCGGAAGAGCAGGAATCCCCGCGCCTTCTCGACGGGCGTGAGTGCGGGCGCCGGCGTCGTTTCGACGAAGGGGACTTCCTTGTAGGTCGCGGGGACAGTGGGCTGGGCGCGTGCCCCGCGCTTCGTCGTCTGCGCGGACAGTGGCCCCACCAAGGGGATGGAGCAGAGCAGAGAAATGGCGAAGCTGAGTGCGATTTTGGTCATGGCGACCTCTTATGCTGATGATCGGGACGGATGAAGTACACAAAGCGGGCTTCGCACAGCGCGCCTGTAGTGCGCACGTCAGTGCGCCTTCTGGCGACTACGCGCCCCAGCAGAGGCGCACAGACGTGCGCACTACAGGCCGGGCGCATGGGGAAACACCTGAGGAGCGGAAGGCATTCCGCTCCAACCTACTTGTTGCGCACGATCTCGTACCAGAGCGTCTGCCATCGAGGGCCTGCGTCGATCTCGACCGCGTCGCGGTCGCGGCGCACAGGCACGCGTGGGCCTCGCTGGCCATCGCTGCCAAGCGCGAACACCTCGACCGGGCCGAGGCGGAGCCGCACCTGGGCGCGCACCAACTCGCAGCGCACGGGCGCGTACCCGTAGTTGAGCACCCGCGTCCGGCTGTCGCCCCAGACCATGGCGGTATTCTCGGCCTGCGCCGCGGCCGTGAGCAGGATCGAGGTGGACCGGTCCAGGGGCTGGCCGTCGCGAGACACCAGACTGACCGCGGCGAAGCGCGTGGACGCGCGCAGGGCCATGTGGGCGAGCGTCACCTCGCGGCCACCCACGAACCCAACCGCGGCTTCGACCTGGGGAGCCTGCACCGTGACCAAGCCCGCCTGCGCGTCCCACCGCAACTCGCCCGTGTCGCAGACGTACGGCCCGCGCGGCGCGGCCGCGGCTGGCGGGGCTGGGCGCTTCGCGTCGAATCCTGTGGTGCGCACACGGTGCAGCAGCGCGGCTTCGCCGGGGATCGGCCACACCACCGGCGCGCCGGAGTCGCACTGCGCCGCGGTGTAGGCCAACTCGACCGTCTGCCGGGCCGGCCTCACCAGCCCCTCGCGGAAGATTCGCGCGGCTACTGGGAACTGCGAGATGAGCGGCGAGTCGCCGTACGACGCAATGTAGTGGAACTGGAGCGCGGTCTCGTCGAGCCGCCCGCGCGAGCCGCCGTAGGAGTGCAGGGTGATGCTGTCCCAGTCCTGGAACGCGGCATAGGCCGCAAAGAGTATGGGCATCTCCGCGCGCCACTGGTGCGCGCAGAACTCGTTGTACTCCGACACGCTCATCGGCTTGCCAGCCACGGCGGTGAACGCGGGGCCGATGATGTTGCCGCCCGCGCTGTGCACCATGGCTTGGTCGAACGGCGCGGTCCAGTAGGAGTGCGCGTCCACGTAGTCCAGCCGGGACTGGGCGCGTATCTGGCACGGCCGGGTGCGCGCCTGCGTGTCGCGGATCGGGCATCGCAGGCCCAAGCTTCTCAGGTGCGCGGCCATGAGGCGCTGATACTCCTCGCCCAGGCCCGACACGAACCGCACCATGTCCGCGTACCGCGCCCGGCTGTACGGCCCGCGGCCGCGCAGCTCCGGCGCGAATGCGACCGAGCCGAGCGTCTCTTGCGGGTTCAGTCCCACCGCGTGGGGCGCGCGCCACGCGGCCTCGAGCGCGGCCGTATCTCGATACCGCGCGGCCAGCCAGGCATTCCAGCGCTTGTAGAGTTGTTGTTGGTAGTGCGCTGGATACCCCGCGTACATGGGACGGCTGAAGCCGCTGTAGAGAACACCCTCCTCGTTTTTCAACTCGACCGACGCCACCACCGGGTCGTCGGCATAGCGCAGGCCCGTGTAGCGGTTCACGTGCGTGAGCAGTTGCCGCTGGAACCGCTTCTGAAGCTCGATCATGCGCGCGTCGTACGTCGTCACGAACAGCCGTGTCTTGTGCCAAGGCGTGGCGCGCAGCAGGCTCGGCACGTCGGCCACGCCGTCGGCCGGGGTGAACGTGCGGGAGGTCATCAGATCGAGCTGCACGTAGATCCCGTGGGCCTTGCACTGCGCGATGAACGAGTCGAGCCGCTCCAGCGCGGGCGGATACAGCGCGGTCGTGCCGGGCTTCCACGACGCCGGGCCGAACAGCGCGGGCCGGTCCTTGGCCCAGGGCACGACCTTGTGGTCCGCTCCATGGATGCGCACCAGGTTGACGCCCAGCTTGGCCAATCGATTCGCGATGCGCCGGGCATCGTCCATGCTCACGGGCATGGCGAAGCGGCCGGGCATGTTCACCGCGTAGAAGCGCACGCGCTCGCCGCGGCCGTTGGCGAAGTGGCCGTCCTGGCCGACGTGGATGAACCCGTCGCGGTCGATACGCGTCCGACGCGCGCGCACGTCGCTGAGCGAGCAAGGCCCGTCGCCCAGATAGCCCGCCATATCGCGCAGCGGCTTGCCTGTGAGCGAGCCATCGCCGTCGTACGGAATCTCGAACGGCGCCCACGCCGCGGAGGCCGGCTCGTGGGCCGCCAGCCGGATTCCGTCGAGGAACGCGTCGCCCGATCCGCGGTTGACGAACGTCAGCACGTACGGCCCGCTGCGGGCGGGCGTGCGGAAGGCGACGCCGACCGCCGCGAAGCCTTTGGTGAAGCCGCCGTGCTTGTAGGGCGCGGTGAGCCGCGGCGTGTCCTCGATCCGGCCCGTTCGCCAGTCCACGTGGCGAAGGCCTTCCGCTGTGCGGCAACTCAGCCCCACCGCGATGCGGCCCTTCCCTTTCGTCGTCCACTCGTATCGCACCGCGTACCACGTCTCGGCATCGAGGCGGACCTCCTGCTCGACGCGGCTCTTGGGCTCAAGCCGCAGGCACGAGCGTCCGTCGGACGCCAGGCCGGCCACGTTCGAGGCTTGGCCGGACACACTCCAGCCCGCGGCCGCCTTCTCGAAGCTGCCGTTGCGGACAAGGCTGTCGCCTAGGGCGTCGGGCGACTCTTGGAGCGTCACGTCATCAAGATAGAACTCCGCCGCGCCTCCGCCGGCGCGTCGGAATGCAATGCGCAGGCGATCGATCTTCGCCGGCGTGTTTGCGGAGTTGGCCCCGGCGCTGCTTGGGTCGCGCATGCGAATGAACTTCTCGTTCGGCCACCACACTCCCGTTCCGGCCAGGCTGTGCCCGCCGAACACGCCGATCCACCGCTTGCCGTCGCCCACCCACGCGTCGATGCGCGCGTCGCCGCGGACCACACGCGCCCAGTACGCGAGGCGGTACGTCGCGCCGGGCCGCAGCCCCGTGATGTCCTTGCGCACGCCGGCCCATCCGGCGCCTGCGGCCACCACGTGCAAGCTCTGCCGACCCGACCGTGCGTAGGCCGCGGACTTCTCACACCGAACGGACTTGCCCATGGCCGGCCACGCGTCCGTGTGCGGCGACTCCATGCCCGCGTCGGCCAGCACGTTGGGCCCCAGGGCTTGGCCCGCGGCTGAGCCGCTGGCGACCAGCAAAACGGTGAGGGTTCGTAGCATGTGGGCGACACGAATGGATCGACGCCGTAGCCGCCGAACCGCGGCCGCCAATCGTCCATGGGCTGTGAGTGTCATGGCGCCTGCCTCGTCCTTGGCAATGGGTCAATCGAGCCGGTCATAGTAGGGCGATTCATGGTTTTCGCTGTTTCGCGTGGAGAGGCCTGCGCTTGTCTCGTAGTCTGTAATGGCGGAGCCACAGAAGGACGGAGGCCACTAAGACACAAAGGCGCCACGTCGCACGAAGGCAAACGAATCCCCTCATGCTCCTCTTTGTGTCGCTTTGTGCCTGGGTGTCTTTGTGGCCTCTGAAGCCGGGCTTGACCCACATGAAACAGCGAGGAACCCATGACGTAGGTATCAACGGAACTCAAGCTGAACATGCGGCCACATGAGGATGGCATTCGCGGTGCGGCGAACACAAGGCCGGCGGGCCGGCGCAATGGCATTGACTCAGGGAACTCCGACCGCAGGATCCACGATGCATTGGCCAGAGCAGACTCCGTGCCAGCTTTAGCTGGCCTTTCTGAGTGCCACCAGATTCATCTGGTGGTGAGCATGGCAATCGACTCAAGTCGATAAGGAGCCTGCTTCAGCAGGACTTTTCTTGCTGCTGCAAGCGAATCAAGAAGCCGCGCTAAAGCGCGCTCCAGCCAATGAAGCGAAG
>JAJRTI010000565.1 GCA_024278415.1 Planctomycetota bacterium
CCCTCCGCGCGTGAGCACGTAAGCGCCCGGCTCGACCGCGAGAGCGCCGCGCTTGGCTATGAACGCGGCTCCTCGCTCCGGAGCGATCGGCTGCACACGGAACGCGTCGCCGAGCCCGGGGAGCTGGATCGTCATCGCCCGCTTGCGCCAGATCACGCGCGACACTTCACGGCTCAGGCTCGTGCCGGCGTGCGGGTCGCCCACCCACACCGCATCGGGATAGACCTCCAGCCGCCAAACGCCATCATCGAGCCTATCGAGGAAGTACGCGCCCGTGCCGTCATACCGAACGACTGGCGAGCTGCCGCAGCCTACGATGCGCCGGAGCTTGCCCGGCGCGGGCGGCTGGGTGTCCGTGTCGTTGGCGTACATGAACACGTCGTCCGCAACCATCTCGCTGAGGTCGCGGTCGAAGTCGATGCGGAACGGCCCGAACTTGGTGTTGTTCGGGTACTTGCCAAACTGCGCGAGCCGCGGGGTGCGCCGGAAGGCCTCTGCCGCGATCGCGAAGCTCACGGTCTTGCCCGGCGCGTAAATCATGTTGAGGTAGTGCGTCCGCCAGCCATAGTTGTACGCCGCGAGCGGGGTGGGGTCGTATTGGAACTGCGTCGCGATCTGTGCGCCTCCGCTGCGGAATGCGCGGGCCATCGCGGGATACATCACCCGGCCCGGCACGTCCGCGGCGTCGAACTCGTACACGATCTTGGCCTTGTTCTTCAGGCACGGCACGCGCATGCGAGGGTAGTCGTCAACCCGTGGCAGGTAGTTCCCGCGCAAGCACTGCCCCGACACGAGCCCGGTCGGGTACCAGCCGAACGTGCAGCCCTCGATCTTGGCTTGCGCGACGGCCTCCTCCTTGTGCTGCCAGCCGTTGTAGAAGATCGGCTGCTTGGCCCCGCTCGCCCGCACCGCGCTCGCGAGGTCGTCGATGTAACCGCGAATCTGTTCGAGGGTCGTGTCCCGGCTGTAGAGCGGCTCGTTGATGAGTTCGATGGCCACGACGGCCGGCTCGTCCTTGTACGCGAGCTTGGTGTAGGGGTTCACGTGGTCCATGAACTGGCGCAGGTATCGCATCTGCGCGTTGCGCGCAGCCGGATCGAGCACCATCTGCGGCTTGGTGTAGAGGCTGCTGAAGCCGGCGTCCACGGTGTGGTAGCGCCACCACGCGATGGGCGTGAGCACGGTGTAGATGCCGCGGCGTTTGCACTGGGCCACCAGGTAATCGAACAGGTCGAGGTGCTCGTTCGCGATGAGGTTGCCCTGTTTGTCGCTGATCTGCCGGTCGAACACGTGCAGGCGGATCGCGTCGAGCCCAAGCCGGGTGAACTGCGCGACGTCGCGGCGGATGACCGTGCGATGGTCGAGCCCGAGGCGCTTGACGCCCTCGTAGTCGACGGTGAAGGGCGTGTAGTAGTTCACGCCGAACAGGGCGATCTCTGTGCCGTCGTCGCGCCAGCGCATCACTCCTTCGCCGTCGACGTAGGACCATCGGTCGGCCGGCGCGGCCGCGGCGGATGCGGCCATGCACAGGGCCAAGATGCATGCATGTCTGTTCATGTGAGAGACCGAGAATTGCACAAGGATATCAGTCAGGCGTTCGGGGCCGGTTCCTCCGCGCGGCGATTCCGCGCTAGCCGAGCAGCCGGGCATAGAGCGTCATCGCGGTGCGCGCGGACACCGCGAGCAGCACGAGGATACCCACGAGCACGAACGCGCGCGCGCCCATGCCGAGCGGCTCCTCGCCGGATGCGCGCGCGTCGAACAACACCAGCCACGTGCAGATTGCGGCGAGCGGCACGGCGAGCAGGGTGCCGGCTTGGGCCATGGTGAGGCAGGCGACGCGCGAGGCGTTCGCGTCTTCGCTGGCCAGGACGAGCAGCGTGGCCACCATGCCCACGAGGAGCGCCACAACTCCCAGCGCCTTCGGCATGCGGTCGTCGAGCCTCCAGCCCTTGCCCATGCTGTCGCTGAACAGCACGCCGCCGATCATGGCATTCATGACGAAGCTGCTGAACGCCGCGGCCGCGAGGCCGAGGCAGAAGATGATCTGCGCGGACGAGCCGAAGAGCGCGCTGAGCTGCTTGGACATGTCCCCGGCATTCTTGAGCACGACGCCCCTCTTCAACACCGCCGCGGACGTGGCCATGATGATCATGCTGATGAGCGCGAGCATCGCGATGCCGGCCAGCGTGTCGACTCGGCCCTCGGCCTCGTTCTCGCGCGTCCAGCCCTTGGCGCGCACGAGGTAGACTTGGTTGATTGCGGCGAGGATGGAGAACGTGGTCGCCACCAGCCCGCCGACCACGACCCAGTTCACGTCCTTTGGCAGGCGCGGCAGGAGGCCCTTTGCCGCGCCGCCCGCGTCGATGCCCGCCACGCAGAGGTTGACCGCGAACGCCACCAGAATGGCCACGACCATGACGAGCATGATGCGCTCGAGCCGCCTGTAAATGCTCTTGAACGCGAAGAGGAACGTGATGGACAGCGCGTTGAAGCACAGCGGCCACACCCACTCCGGCGCGGCCGGCACGAGCCCGGCCATGGCCGTGCCCACGCCGAGGTTGTTGCCGAACTGGAACGCGGCGACGATGTAGAACGCGGAGAGGCCGCACAGCACCGCGAAGGGCCGGCCCCAGCGCCGTGCGACGACGTCGAAGAAGGTCTCCTCGCTCCGCAACCCGAAGCGCACGAAGAGCAGGCAGAAGCCGGCCATGAGCACGGCGACGAAGACAGGGAGCCATAGCAGTTCATATCCATACTGCGCGCCGGCCACGGTCATCATCGTGACACTGCCGGGCCCGATCACCACCGCGGCGGTGATGAAGGCCGGGCCGAGGACGCGGAGTGGGTTCTTGATGGAGGTCATGTTGATACAGAGGGCCAATCAGAGCCGGACAGATGGCGTTTGCAGCGCGTGGCTGGCATGGTGCATCACCGTGGGGTGAGAGGCCGGCGCGGCTATTCGTTGAACTCGTAGTACTCGTTCTCGCCGGCCGAGAAGATTGCAGGGAGGTCGAAGGTTTTTTCGAGAGATGCGATCTCACGATCTACCGCGGCGCCATGCGCGCCTCCCCCCAAGGCGACCCGCTGGATGGCGAACACCAGCAAGCCGACAACGCCAAAGGCCGCGACGCCGGCGAGCGCGGCCAGCAGAATCGCCTGGCCGGCTTCCGTGTCCCCGCCTCTCATCCTCATGAACGCCCAGACGGCCGCGCCGATCGCGGCCACGATGCCGGTGAGCACGCTACGAGTCGCCATCGCATCCTGGCTTGGTATGGCGCGGTTCACGGACAGCCGCATCTGTTGTCCCGGCGCCTCCGTCAGCGTGTCGATTTCGACGAAGACGCCAACGCCCCAGCCGTCGCCGCGCGTCACTTTGTGGGTGCAGGAGAGCCTGGCGCTGTCCCGGTGCAGGTAGGGCTCGGAATGGACGTAGCCTTGCGAATCGGGATACCGCTCGCGAAGCGTCTGATCCACTCGGCCGCTGATCGCCTCGAAACCGGAAAGCCGGGCTTCGATGGGCCATGGGGACACGTCCTGGGTGGAGGCCATTGGGCCCTCCTTCGTGCAGGCGCCTGTGCAAGTCGTGTCCGCCCACGACCATCGTGGGGCAGCACAGGAGTAATGGTAGCCATAGCAGTGGGCATGTCAATCAGGCCCGGGGCTTCGGAGCAAGCCGCGCACACGCGCCGTGTCAGCGCCGCTCCACCACCAATGCCCAGTCCTGCCCGATCGGCGTCGTCGGCACGCGCCAATCGCCGGACGCATCGCCCGCGACCACGCCCAAGTCCACTTCATCGCCGTCGCGTACGTTGAAGAAGAACGCGTGGTACTGCGCGCCGGCGTCGAGGCCCTTCACCGTAGGCGCGCCCCATGTGGCCGGGATGTAAAAGACGCGCACATTGCCGGGAATGCCCGCCGCGTACGGGCCTTTGACGCTGTCCTCGGTCGCGTGGGGTTCGATCCACTCCGGGTGCGGCTCGAAGCGCCAGTACTCATAGTGCTCCAGCAGCTTCTTCGCGAGCCCCAGTTGCGTCGAGCCGGGCAGGGCCGCGGCCTCTGCCCATGGCAAGCCACCCCACGAGCGGCCGTGCGGCGACGGGCCGAAGGGCTGCTCCGGCCGGTTCACCTGCCAGATGCCGTTGCCGCCGTACGTGAACCCCTGCGCTCCGCTGAGCATAGACGCCCAAAACGCAAAGCGCTGCACGTCCTCCCAACTGCCGCCAAGGATGCCCTCGTAGCACACCTCGCCCACCACCGTGGGCATGGCCGGCTCCGCGGCCTGCGACGCGTTCACCGCGCGCACGGTGTTCGCCATGCTGTCCCATCCGCCGTGGCCGGTCTGAAGCATGTCGAAGTCCATCACCGTCGGGTCGTCGACGCAGTCCCGCGCGGACTGGCTGGGGTGGAGTGTGATAGGCCGGTGGAACGGATCGCTCTCGCGCAGGTAGCGCGTGACCTCAGTCCACCTGGCGCGCGCTTGGGCTTGCGCCTCGGCCATGGCGTCCTTGTCCCCCTTGGCTGGCGACAGATACCACAGCATCGTTGCTTCGCCGGCCATGCACCAGACCACCGGGTACGCGCCCCAGCGCGCCAAGATGTAGCGCCAATGCTGCTTCATCACCTCCACGCCCACAAAGTCGACGTAGTATCCCCAGCACCCGAGGATGCACGGCACGAGCCCGGCGCGCACGAGGTGTTGGATGCGCAGGTCCGCCATGTCGAAGTATGCGGGGTTGATGCGCGCGTATCCGCTCTCCCATGGGAAGCCGGCCTCGTTCACGCCGCGGCGGTCGAACTCGGGCATGTCGGGATAGAGTCCCGCGACGATCTGGATGACGCTGAAGCCCTTGGCCACACGGTCCGCGGTGAGGCGCTGGAACTCGTCGGGCCAGTGAAGGCGGTTGCAGAGGCCCATCCACCAGGTGTCGCCGAGCCAGAAGAACGGCGCACCGTCCGCGTGCGCGAAGTGGTGCGCGTCCACGACCTGCACGGGGCCGTGGCGGAGCAGAGGGTTGCGGCCCTCGTATGGGGCGATCTCGACAACGCCTTCCTGGCCGTGCAGGCTGGCGTTGGTCTCGTCGGAGCAAACCGTGCAGTACGTGTGCTCGCCGACCTCGGCCGACGCGTACCGCACGCGCCACGTCTGATCGCCGGACCAGAACGCCGGCACGCGGCGCTCTTCGCCGCTGGGCGTGGTGAAGACGACGTCGAGTTCGACGTCGCTAAACGGGTCTGCGTACGCCGGGCCCGAGGAGAAAGCCAGCTCGATAACGTCGTTCTGGATGCCGAAAGTCTTGAGTTGCATGGTGGCGGCTCCATTCTCTTTTGGTGCAGAGGCGGCGGCTCCCATCTTACCGTGCAGAACCGTCGGCGCAACCGTGTGCACAAAAGTCGCGGCAAGCTGGAACGCCCATCGTGTCAGGCCTGTGGCGCCACGCCGCTCGCGGCGCAGTCCCCGCCACAGTGTCCGCCGCGCGGCGGACGAGGCCTGCTCTGGCGTGCGCGGCAGCGGGTGCAGGCGGAACACGACGCGCCTGCAAGCGGGTAACGTAGCGCTTGTAGTAGGCCCGTCAGGGCCTTCCGCTCGGGTGGCGATTCGCCATCGGAGCAGAGGGCGCCCTTACGGTCGCCACTACGAGCGGGTCGCTCCCGCGGCCGCGCTGCGGTGGCGCCGTGTTCGACACCTCAGCCGTGACATGACAATCGTGCGCACATGGCTGGTGTGGCGGCCGAGCACGCACGGTCACAACAAGGGCGCGAGCAGCCTTCCCATGCCCTCAGCAAACTCGACCGCGACCCTTGCCTCCTTGATGCCCACCTCACATTCGGCCATCGTCGTTTCGGTCCAGGCCGCCAATTCCTCCACCATCCGCTCGGTGTGGACAAAAAGAGCGATTTCATAGTTTAGGAAGAAGCTCCTCACATCCATGTTCGCCGAACCGATGATGGCGGGCGACTCGTCTATGATGACGGCCTTGGCGTGCAGCATGCCGGGCGTAAAGAGCATGACTTGTGCGCCGGCCGCCTGGATCTGTCGGAGGTACCCTCGCCGCACCAGGTCCGCCAGCCGGTGGTTCGATGCCTTGGGCAACACGATCCGCACGTCCACGCCCCTTCTGGCTGCGACACACAGGGCCTTCACCATCATCTCGTCGGGTATGAAGTATGGGGTGACGATCCAGATTCGCTTCTGGGCCGTAAACAGCAGCGAAATAATGGTGTCGTACAGCAGGTCGCCAGTCACATCGGGTCCGCTCGGGATCAACTGAAGTGAAACGGAGTCGCCGCTCTCGACGAGAGCGGGCGTCCCCTCCCAGGGGGGGAGGGTTTCGTTGGCTGCGAACTCCCAGTCCGAGACGAAAACGCGGTGCAGATCGGCCACGATGGGCCCTTGGACCTGCAACGACAGATCCCGCCATGGGTCGGGGGAGGGGTGTATGCCCATGTACTCTTGCGCCAGGTTCATGCCGCCGATGATGCCGATGGCCCCATCGACCAGCACCATCTTGCGGTGGTTGCGGAGGTTGGCTCGCCCGCGGAAAGGCAGGTGCATCATCGGCATGAACGCGGCGGATTTGCCCCCGGCGGCCCTGAACTTGGAAAGGAACCGTTCGGAAATGTTGAGGGAACCCAGCGCGTCACGAAGCAGGCAGACTTCGACCCCCTCCGCCGCTTTGCGCGCCAGCGCGTCGAGGATCGCCGCGCCGGTGTCATCTTTGCCCAGGATGTACGTCGTGATATAGACGCTCTCCCGCGCGCGGCCGATCGATTCGATGAGGCAATGGAAGGCGTCCTCTCCGGTCGCGAGCAAGGCCATTCGGTTCCCGGCGCGGACGGGAAACTTGGCATCCGCGTAGCAGGGCTCGGCTTCGTCCTCCCCGCCTTCGGCGGCGGATCTGTGTGTGGCGGCGATGACAAAGCGGCCCTTGCGCTTGCGCGCGCGCTTCATCTTGCGGCCGCCCAGCATGATGTAGAGGGGCACGCCCACGTAGGGGACCAGGCCAATAGCGAGGAACCACGCGATTGTCGTGGAAGGGGATCTCTGTTCTATCACCAGATGCACGAGCAGCACGAGCGCGAGGACAAACCCCAGGACCGAGAGCAGGTGGGGGAGAATCCAGAGAACGTGTGTCATGGAAAGGTGATTCCTCGCTCAGAAAGCCTACCGGACCGCATCTCGCACAGAACCATCGGAGTGTGTTTGCACTTTTCACGCGGCGGCCTGCGTGAGTCGCGTGACAGCAGCTTTTTCGCCATGGCGTCGGCATGGCGATCTGAGGCCCCACGGATGCCAACGCCGCCCCGCCGGCGTGTTCGAATCACGTTTTGCATCCGTGGGTCGGCTCCGCCATCCGCGGGATTCCTCTGAAGACTGCGCCAGGACAAGCGCGGGTCAGGAGACGATCGTGTCAGGCCCGGTCGAAGTCCACGTCCGCGAAGATGGCCGCATGATCAGAGAGCTTGGCCCAAACGCCCTGATACTGGGCTTTCGACCACGTGGCCGTCAACCTGCGCACATAGATGCGGTCGAGTGCTAACATGGGCCGCCACGCGGGGAACGTGCGTGGAGCGCGCCCGCGGGGTTCCGCCGCGGCATCTCTCAGGCCGAGCGAACCTGCAAACCTGGCGATGTTCCTTCCGCTCACATCGTTGAAGTCGCCGGCGATGATTAGCGGGGCCGCGTCGTCGACGGTCCTATGCACGTGCGCCGCCAGTATATCGAGTTGCTTGCGTCTCGATCGGGCGAACAGCCCCAAGTGGACACAAATGCAGTGCAAAGGGTGCGGGCAGTCGGGCGCCGCGACTCGGCAGTGAAGAAACCCTCGCTGCTCGAAACGGTTGGTCGAGATGTCGATCTTTTCATGGTGATCGATGGAGTATTTCGACAGAATGGCGTTTCCATGGTGGCCACTGGTGTATATCGCATTCTTGCCATACGCGTACTCGGGCCACACGCCATGGGCCAGGAACTCGTGGTGCGGGCTCTCGGGCCAGTCCGCATGCACGTTGGCTTTGCGCACGTTTTCGCCCACCACCTCTTGAAGAAACACGATGTCCGCTGCCGTCGTGCGGATCGCCTCCCGGAGTTCGTGCAGCACGAAGCGCCGGTTCAGCGGCGAGAACCCCTTGTGGGTGTTGAGCGTTAGCAGACGGATCATGGCAGCGGAGCGATGTCAAGTAATCTGATTCGAATAGTTCTTCGGCACGCGGGGCAGCCATCTGGGAACTGATCGCAGATACTGCTCATAGCCGTCGCCAAACTTCCGGCGCAGCGTCGGCTCCTCATACAATATCACAAAAGCGTGAGCCGCGAAGATGAACAAGACAGAATACATCAAGATGAAGATGGAGGGATACAAGACCGCCTCCCCGACCAACACGAGAAACAGCCCCACATACATGGGGTTCCTCACGTACCGATACAGGCCATGGACGACAAGTTGCGTGGGAGGATCGAAGGGAGCCGGAGTGCCCTTCCCCCGCACGATGAAGTCCTTCACGCACCACAGGGAAACACCCGCGCCAAGCAGGAGAGGCGCCAGCCCGGCATAGCGAACCGCGCCGATCTCGAAAGCGAGCCAATGCCGGGTGCCCACGTAGAGCCCCAGTGGGATGAGAACCGCCACGATGCCAACGAAGATAGGGCCTATCAGCAAAGTCCTGGCCAGTGGAGACTTCGGTTTCATCACGATGTCCTCCCACATCTGCGCGCATAAAGGACATACTCAGCCAACGCCACTGCTGGGGCTTGTCCCCGTGTAGCGATGACTGCCGACTACTGGGCGGCTACCTACTCATCCCTCCTCCCTTTCCTTCCCGAATCTCGCTCGCCTTCGGCGAGCGAGATTCGGGAAGGAAAGTGGAGACAGGGGTATGGCTGGTTCCGCGGTAGTCGGTAATCATCACTCCGCTGGGGTAAACCCAGCGGGGACGGAACGCCAGCACTTGGGAGTTAGGGGAGCGAGGATGTATGCGCGGACATATAGCGCGCGCACCGGCAATTGCAACACCACTCGGTACCAGGGAGCCGTATTGGCCCACTGTCTGTCTATGCCTCATCGAGCCAGGCGCGCGCCTGATCGGTCTGGTCGTGTTCGAAGTAGCGGACGTCGGCGGTGGTGAAAGGGCCGCAGAACTTGCTCATGCCCTTCTGCCACTTCTTCTCGCCCACCATGGCGAGGCGTTCGATGTCCCTGAAATGCTTGATGTCGAACTTGATGTCCGCCCAGAGCGCGGCCATCTCCCAACCGTGGAAGTCGTGCATTTCAAACAGCACGCGGATCTTGCCCTGCTGTTGGATCAGCCGCTCGACTGCCGGGACGAAGTGTTCGTAGTCTTCCTTGGTCAGCTTGCCGCTCACGCGAACGTGAAGAACCTTGGTATCAACCTTCTCCTCTAGCTCTACGGTCATGACAGCACCTCCTCGGTGTGTTAAAGGCCATTCCTCGATCCGCCTGTTTTGGACTTCACGCGCAACAGGCTTTATGAAAAGCAAGTCAACGCCGGCCGCGGCGGCGGGTCGGTCGCGTCGTCTACCGCCAATGGATGATCGCCCGCGAAACTCAACTCACGGTCTCGAATTCACCAACGAACCAATGGTCTGCATCAGGTCCGTCAGGTCTGCGGACTTGAGGAGAACGGCGTCGGCCAGCCCCGGGGGGCACTGGGACGCAAGTGTGCGCGATGCCGTGTGGACGACAATGGCTGCCACAGGAAACGACTTTCTCACGTCGCGAACCCTGTCCACGACCATTGGCATCTGATCGCCGGCATCCAGCAGAACAAGCGAGGGCATCGGTAGGCTGCCGGCGCGGGACATCTCTTCGGCATCCGCGTACGCGGCCACCTCATAGCCATCGTCTCTCAACTCCAACTCGTAGAGCAGTCTCTCGGGCTGGTGTGGCTCGATTACAACGATTCGTTGCGTACTCATGTTTTACACTTCCCACCCACATTTGTCACTGGGCCAGGGCAGATGATGGCGGACGTTGGGGTCTGTCACGTGCCTCGAATGGCTCGGCAATGGCTGCGGGGCTGGCGAACAGCGAGCAGAACCGCCGGATTGGGCTGGCCCTTCAGGCGAACTCAATCCAGCACACATGCGGCGCCGGACATGAGGTTCCACGTGTGGAAAGACGCCTTCGATCTGCACCTGCTTGGACGCGTGAAAAATGCAGCGGCAAAGCTCAACCGCACGGTTGAGCTTTGCCGCTGCTTTCCGCCAGCGAGGGCCCCTCCGCTACTTGATCTCGATCTTGTGGGACTCATGCTTCTGCTTCTTGGCCTTCGGAATGGTGATGACGAGAACGCCGTTCTCGTACTTCGCCTCGACCGCGTCGGCCTTGACGTCTTCCGGAAGCGTCATGGTGCGCAGGAAGTTGCCAGACTGCCGTTCGCGGCGAATCACCCGGCCAGACTTATCCTTCGTCTCCTGCGTCTCACTGCGCTTGGCGGAGACCGTGACCGTACGGTCCTTTACTTCGACGTTGATATTCGCCTTCCCGGCCCCGGGCAGGTCCATTCGGACCACGAAGCGATCGCCCTCGTCAGACATGTCGAGCCGGGGCGTCGAGACCACGCTCGATGTCCCCGAAGACACGCTCGGGCTTTGTCCGAGACGCAGGAACGAGTCGTTGAAGAGCCGGTTCATTTGCTCGCGCATCCGCTTCAATTCGGCCAGCGGGTTCGCAAAGAAGTCGCTATTCGGATCCAGAGGCGTAATGCTGAACCCACTGGGGCTCTGAGCGGAGGGCGACGGCGACGGCTGGGGTATCGCCGCCACGCTGAGCGAAGGCGGCGGGTTCAATGCGCTGTCGAGTTTCCCGTGCAGCCGCAGGATGAAGTACGTTTGAACGCACACGACGCCAACGAGCAAGAGAACCAGCGACACCAACAACTTGCTTTCTGTCTTCTTGTTTTCTTCACCGTTCATGATCTCTTCTCCTTTCGATGGAATCCTTCGGGCCTTGGAGAGGGCCGAAGGGGGGCGCCCGGCTGCACTCCATCGGGCCAACTGGCGCGCCCCAGGTACGGTTGCGGTCACCAGGGCTTTCGATCGTCATTTCTTGAACCACTTCACTGCGCGGTTCCACCACGAAGCGATAGTCCTTTCTTCCTTTTTCATTGCCTTTGCCAAGTCCTTTTCTTGGTCGAACGCGTGGGTGAGCTTGTCGATATCCCGGCGAAGGGCGCGCACGTCCTTGGCCCGGTTGTCGCCTGTGAGCTGCTCGTACTGCTTCAGATCGTCAGACGCGAGCTTCAATGTGGCGAGAGCGTCGACGGGCTTGCCCTCCTGCATTTGCACTTGGGCCAGCTTCAGGTTGTCGGCGGCTTCAGCCAAAGGCATTTCGACCTCGACCGACTGGAACGTTACGCCCCGGGCCTGAAGTGTCGCGAGGGACGCGGCCGCGTCGTCGTACTTCCCGTCTTTGAGAGACCTCTGCGCGTCTTCAAGCATACGCTTGGCCAATACCACGTCCAGCTTCATAGTCGTGTGGTGCAGCATCGAGAAATCTTCAATGGGCGCGATCGCGGCCAAACTGGGCTTCTCCTGCCCAGCCTTCACCTCCACGCCCTTCTTCTTGGCCTGAACCACGGGAGTCACGATGTCCTCCACGTACTGTTCGTCGAAGACCTTCACATAGCGCTGCGCGACGAGTTCTTGGTCGTGGTAGGCCACGTCGCCCGACTTGATAGTAGTGGTCACCTGGTGCTTCGGCACTGTATTCTCGATGATGCCGACCAGTTTCAATCCTTGGCCGATCTGCTTGATCGCCTCGTCCTTCTTCTTGTCGGCAATCGCGAGCCGCGCCTGCTCGGCATGGTGCATGATACGCCCTGCGGCCAAAGACACCGCCCTGGCTTCCTCGTCTGAGAGCGTCGCGACGGGCTTCACCACGGTGCTTGCCGTGATCTTCGGAGGGCGCTGGGCCTTCGTCTTTGGCGGGGCCGTCTCCGCGCCTCTGGCCGTAAAGCTGTAGGCCAAAGCTGCCGCCATCGCAGTTAGGACACACAGGGCCGCGTACGGTTTGCCAATCCTCAGGTGCCGCGTCATGGTGATACTCCTTTGTCGTCTGTCTGTTGTCTTGGGATGGGATTATCTCAGGGTTCCGTCACGCGTCGGCTCTGTGGCCCCACTCCCTCCGGGGGCGGGTTGCGCCCGCCTTGCAGGACAGGGAACCGCGTGGCTGTTTCGTTCGCCCAAATCGCGCTCATCGGATTCATCCTTCCTCTTATATAGAATTGCCTGAGTGTGTCTTAATAGCCGATAACGACAAGGACATCATATCGGCATAGACCTGCTGTTGCCCGGGTGGCAGGAGTTGCCCACTACGCACAAGAGCCACCGCACGAGTGGCTTCTTCACTATATACGATGCGTGCGCGCCAGCGTTTGGAGAACTTGGCCTGCCCCCCCTAGCTTGGCAGGCAACTGTGCCGGGTGTGCCGGCCTAAGCCCCAGTCAGCCCCTTGCCCCTACGCCCACAGAAGCAGCGCGTACCCGCCGTGTCCCACGATTGTCAGTATGGGGAGCCCGAGCACGGCGGCGAGCTTCCCTGGAGAGGCCTCCTTGAACTCGCCCCGCGAGTCGAGTTGCGGTGCGCCGGGCAGGCTGTCGAACAGGACCGCGTACGAGGGCGAGAACGGATCATAAAGCAGCCGCTCCTGCGCGTCGTCCTCTAAGGCCTCCGGCTTGTGGGTCCTCGACGTGACTTCGTACGTGCGGCCGTCCGACGCCTTGAACTCGAACGTGAGCTTGTACACCGGCCGGCTGTTCACGCGCGCACCTGTTAGCGTTTTGGACGTGAGCACGCCGAGTCCCACCTGGCCGTCGGCCAGAAGCCGGCACGCCTTCCACCCGCGGCGCATGCCGGCGAATACGAACAACACGCCGACAAGAGGGAGAACATAGACCACCCCGGCCCACGGCGAGAGCATGCGCGTGCGCATGCCCCTGATGCGGGACACAGTGGGCTCGCCCTTGACGAATTCAATGGTGGCCTGCTGGCCTGGCTTCAGGGCCCTGCCCCGCGCGTAAGACACCCCCGCGACCGTGCGGCCGTCGTCGGTTGTGAACGTGTAATGGTTGGCGTAGACGCGCGTCCCGCGGCGGGTGCGACTGCCGCCCTCCGTGAACGCGGTCTTCTCCGACTTCGTGACCTTGCCCTGGACCGTCTCCAGTTCGCCATCGAACTGCCAGAGTGCCGGCAGATCGCTGTTGACCCCCAAGATCCACACGAACACCGTGCCCACGAGCAACACGATCCACCCAGCCAGATTGAGGCCACCGCCAAAGAGCACGCACGCGCGCACGGACAGAGGCAAGCGACGCGGCGGAGGGGGCAAGTCCATGTAGGTCGCGTCGGTCATTCCTGCGCGGTGAGTTGGCGAATGAACTCGGGGATGAAGTGCGCGTTGTCCTGCCAGGTGCGCCCGGAGACGAGGTTGCCGTCAACGACGCATGGCTCGTTCACGAACGTCGCGCCCACGACCTCGATGTCGAACTGGCACTTCGGCACCGTGGCCATGCGCTTGCCGTCGATGACGCGCGCGTACGCGAGAATCTCCGCGCCATGGCACACGGAGCACACGGGCTTCCCGGCCTCCATGAAGTGCTTCGTGGCCTTCACCAGGTCCGGGTCATAGCGGATATACTCCGGCGCGCGGCCGCCGGTGATGAACATGCCGACATAGTCCTCCGGCACGATGTCACGGAACGCGATATTCGCCTCGAGGTGATAGCTCGCGCTCTCACGCGTCAGGTCCCACCCCGGCGGGATCTCGTGCATCACCAGCGGATAGACCCGCGCGTCCGGGCCGGCCACGACGGCCTCGAAGCCCTCCTCCTGGACGCGGAAGAAGGGATACATCGTGTCGAGCACTTCCGACGCATCGCCGATGGGGAAGAGCACCTTCTTGTCCGATTGGATGCTCTGCACGGTCTTGGTCTGGAGGCCTTGTTGGCTGGACATGGTGGAGCGCCTCTCGTTCAGTGGGTGGTTGCCGTGCCGTCCTTGTAGAACGGCCTTTCAACGACGCGGGCGGGGATGAACTTGCCGCGCACGTCGGTCGTGAGTTCTGTGCCGGCCTCGGCCGCGTGCGCGGCGACGTAGCCCATGCCGATCGCGTGGCCGAGGCTGGGCGCGAAGCTGCCGCTGGAGACCTCGCCCACGCGCGCATCGCCCAGCAGGATGGCGTCGTGCGCACGCGCGGCCCTGCGGCCATCGAGCGCAAAGCCGACGAGCCGTTCGCTGGCGCCGGCTTCCGCGCGGGCCGCAACCGCGTCGCGGCCGACGAACTCCTTGTCGAGCGCCACCGCGGCCATGAGGCCGGCTTCGACGGGCGTGCGATCGGGCGTCAGATCCTGGCCGTAGAGCGGCATGCCGGCCTCCAGGCGCAGCGTATCGCGCGCACCGAGGCCGATGGGTTTGGCGTCGGGAAGCGCGAGCACAGCGTCCCACACGCGCTCGGCCGCGGCCGCGTCGAAGATGATCTCGTAGCCCAACTCGCCGGTGTAGCCGGTGCGGCTGACCAGCGCGTCCTCGCCGAACGCGGCCCCGCGCGCGCAGCGGTAGTAGCGCAGCGCGTCGAGGCCCGCATCCACGTGTGCGGCGATGGCCGCCTTCGACTTGGGGCCCTGGATCGCGAGCATCGCGGTGCTGGCGGAGATGTTCTTGAATGACGTGTCGCTGGAGATGCGCTCCCGGATGAGCGCCGCGTCATGGTCGATGCGCGACGCGTTCACCACGAGCCAGTATTCGTGCTCCGCTACGCGGTACACAAGCAGGTCGTCCTCGATGCCGCCCTGTTCGTTAAGCAACAGTCCATATCGGCACCGGCCCACGCTCATGCCCGCGACGTTGCACGAGACCGCGCAGTCAAGATCGGCCGCGGCGGCTTCACCCCTGAAGACGAACCGCCCCATGTGGCTCACGTCGAACACGCCGACCGCGGCGCGCGTGTGCAGGTGCTCCGGCACGATGCCCTCGTATTGGATGGGCATGAGCCAGCCGTGGAAATCGACCATGCGCGCGCCCGCGGCGTCGTGGCGCGCGGCGAGGGGCGTTCGTTGTGGCTCTGAGCGCGACATGATGGCGGAACTCCAATTCGGAGGTCTGCAGTGGAAACAGGACGGCCGCAGAATGGTACCAAAGCCCCCAATGGGATGCAACGCGGCCATCTCAGGGCGTGGCCCCGCGGAGGATCATTCCGGAGTTCGCGAACTCCGGAATGATCCTCCGCACACCGGCGACATGGAACCCACTACGCGCGTTCGACGTACGCCACCGGATCCGTTGCCCCCGCCTCCGCGAAGCCCTTCAGCCTCAGTTGGCAACTGTCGCATCGCCCGCACGCGCGGCCCTGGGGATCGGGATCGTAACAGCTATGGGTCAGGCCGTAGTCCACCCCCAACGAGAGGCCGGCCTTGATGATTTGCCCCTTGGTCATGTGAATGAGAGGCGCGTGGATCGTGAGCTTCTGCCCGGACACGGCCGCCTTGGTCGCCAGGTTGGCCAAGCGCTCGAACGCCTCAATGTACTCCGGCCGGCAGTCGGGGTAGCCGGAGTAGTCCAGCGCGTTCACGCCGATGAAGACATCCTGCGCGGCGAGCACCTCCGCCCAAGCCAACGCGTACGACAGGAAGATGGTGTTGCGCGCCGGCACGTAGGTCACCGGGATGCCCTCGGCCATCTCGCCTTCGTCGCGCCCCTTGGGCACCGCGATATCGTCGGTGAGCGCGGAGCCGCCGAACTGCCGCAGGTCCACGTCGACCACGACGTGCTGCGCGGCCCCAAGCGCATCGGCCACGCGCGTGGCCGCGGCCAGCTCCTGCGCGTGGCGCTGGCCGTAACGAAAGCTCATCGCGTGGCACGCGAACCCCTGGCCGCGCGCGATGGCCAACGTCGTGGCGGAGTCGAGCCCACCGCTCAAAAGCACGACGGCTTTCTTGGTATTGGGCATGGTTGGCTCCACCTGCCTTGAAATGGCAATCCCCTGAGACAGCCGCGCTGGCCCAGGGGATGCGATGACGGCGGAGGGAGTAGGATTCGAACCCACGGTACCCGAAGGTACAGCGGTTTTCAAGACCGCCGCCTTAAACCACTCGGCCATCCCTCCGGGGATGAGTAGGGGGCCTAGTTTAGTCGGGTCTGACCAGCGAGTCAAGGTTAGGGCAGATCGGGCGCCTCCACGCCTTCGTAGCGCTTGCCCCACACCCTCACGTCGTCCACGAAGCCCAGGTCGTCGAACGCGCCCACGCCGATGAGGCCCCACGTGAACGTCTTGTCCGTTGCGGTCATGATCGGCTTCTCCATGTCGTCCACGTACGCCTTGATCTCGCCAGTGGACACGTTGCGCTCGACCTTGAGCCGGTACCAGCCTTGGTCGATCAGGCGCGCAGGGTGCTTGCGCGTGCTCGTGATGGGCGTGCGGTCCTTGCCGTCGACCTTGAGGATCGCGTTGTGCACGCTGTCGGTTCTGCCGGCAAAGTGCACGTAGTAGAAGTGCGTGGGGTCTTGGTAGCCGAAGAAAATGCACATGTCCCGGCCGTCGTAGCCTGGGGGGCTCATGCACCGCACCTGCGCGGTGATGCAGAAGTCGGTGACCGCGAGGTCTTTGAGGATCGACATGGAGCGCGGTGCGCGCACTCTGCCTGGCGGGCCAACCCTCACGGTCTGGTACGCGTTGTCGCCATTGACTTGGCCGAGCCGCCACAGGTTGCCCTTGCGCGGCCGCCACAGGTCGATGCGTCCCTCGGAGAAATCGTCCTCGAACAGCAGCGGCAGATCCCTGGGAGGCCGCGGGTCGGTCGCCACCTTCTTCAGCGGCCGCGGGGGCGGCAGCTTGCGTTGGGGCTTGCCGCCGCGCGTGGGCGCGTCTGGAACCTTCACTTTGCTTAGATCGACCGTGCGCTTGCGCGCGAGCTTACCGTCGAGGCGCACGTAGTCGAAAAAACCCGCGTCGCCGAGCGAGCCCACGCCCACCAGGCCCGACGTGTAAGTCCTGTCCTTCGCGGTGAAGATGGGCGTCTCCAGGTCGTCGATGTAGCCGTAGATCACTCCATCGTCCACGCGCCGCTCGACGCGCATCACATGGTACTCGGTGCCCGTGAGCCGCGCCGGCGGCCTCTTCTCCCGGTGGATGATTCGCCGGCCGGCGCGGGTCTGGACCGCGATCATGTTGTAGCCCGGCCGCGTGAAGGGCGAGCAGTGCATGAAGTAGAGGCGGTTGGGATCCTGCCAGCCAAAGAGCAGATCCACGTCTCCGCGCTTGATCGAGCACCGGCCCACCACGGTGAGCACGAAGTCGGTCACTTCGTAGTCGCGCAACACCGCGCCCGCGAAGCCCGCGGGCCGCACGAGTTGGAGGGTTTCCGCGTCGTCGTCATCCGCGATGCGCCACACGCCTCTGGGATACGTGAACCAACGGGCCAGGCTGCTCATCGACTCGAAGTCGTCCTCCACGAGCCGCCTCATGCCCTCCGGCGGCTCCTCGTCCTTCACTTGCGCGATGAGCCGGCACACGGTGCGGTAGCTGCTCCACTTGAAGCGGTGGTCGAGCCCATAGATGGGATCATACGCGCACTCCTTGTACGACTCGAAGTCGAAGTGGCATTCGCCGCATAGGGTGACCATGAGCGGCTTGCTCGTGGGCTTGCTGGGTTTAGTCTTGCCGTAGTCCTCCATGTGCTTGACGCTTTCGCCATGGCAATCACTGCAGGCCATCTTCTTTTTCGTGCGGTGGAGGTCCTTCTCGAAGTCCGCAAAAGTCTGCGCGTGGCAGCCTTGGCACGCGCGGTCGCCCGCGGCGAGCAAAGCCTTGATGTCGCCCGCGGCGACAAGCGCCTTGCCGCGGCGCAGCATGGCCACGGCCGCGCGCTTGGCCGTCCGCTCGTCGTCGCTTTCAATGAGCGCTTTCAGCGCCCAGGCCGCGGCGTCGCTGTGGATGGCGCCCAGTGCGTCGATGGCCGCGCGCCGGAGGCGCGGATCCTTTGACCGCGTCAGAGGCACGATGAGCGGCACGGAGTCCGCGTCGCCCAGCTCGCCCAGCGCTTCCACGGCCGCGGCTAGCGCGTCCGTGGCGAGCTTGCTATGGAGCAGCCGGCGCAGCGCCGGCGCGGCATCTCTTGCGCCGATGTCGCCCAGCGCGAGCGCGGCCTGCACGCGCACGGCCGGGTCTGCGAGCGCGGCGGCGAGGGCCGGCGACGCGCCGGCGTCGCCCAGCCGGCCCAGCAGACGCGCCGCGGTGTTGCGGACGGCCGCTGGGTACTTGGCTTGGACGAGGGCTCGGCAGAGCGCAGCCCGTACGGAAGCCTTGTGCGCCCCGTGGCGCACGATGTCGTGCAGCGCAGCTTCGGCCCAGGCGTGGAAGCGCCGGTCGGGGTTCGACGCCATCGCGGCGCAGAGGGGGGCGACCGCGGCTGCGCCCTCCTTCGCCAGGCTGCGTCGCGCGGCATCCGGCACTTGCCAACTCGACCACTCGCCCTTCTGGAGAACGGCGATGTGGCGGCCAATGTCGCCGGGGCCGGCATTGGCCAAAGCGGCCAGCCATATGGCGGCAAGGATGGAAATGCGTCTCAAGTCGTTGTTCGCAGAAACTGGAGCGGAATGCCTTCGCATTCCGATGTTGAAAGAACCTACGCCTTCCTGCAAAAAGAGATGCGAGAAAGGGACGGCCGTGCCGCAGTTCCCGCTCCTACTCTTTGTCTTACTCTTAGTCCTACTCTAACCGCACGACACGGAGGAGTAAGACTAAGTACTTCCATTCGCAATTACGCTGACGTATTTGTGCTTGTCCTTGACACGCCAGGATGGTATGTTGAACCCCATCGCCAGTCCCACGGATGGAGGCCTTCATGCCAAAGACAAGTCCTTATGCGATCCAACTTGCCGCGGCAGAGCGGCAACGCTTGCAAGAGTTGTCGCGAAAATATACGGCATC
>JAJRTI010000566.1 GCA_024278415.1 Planctomycetota bacterium
ATTGTTCGAATGCAGATCGATCCCAGCAAAGAGCGCCATGTCAGTCTCCTTCTCTCGCTAAACACGACACAACTTCCAGTTCCAGACTCTCAGTGCGGAAGTGTATCAGGGCAGGGGGCCTATGACAGGACGCTAACGAGAAGACTCGGCCTTATATGATAATCAGACCGTTTTTAGTGATTAGTGAGTAGCTGCGGCCGCTGAACATGACAGGTTCGACCATGGTCAGGCCAATGCGAATCGCACGACGAGCATCCTCAACTGCCTGCCCGATGGCTCGCCTCTCGCGTACTTCATCTACGACTACGATGGGGCCTCTCGTATCACCTCGATCACCCGCGAAGACGGAAACGTGGTACGTGGTATACTGAGGATCAACGCTTCGCCAAGACCTTAGCCAAGCTTCGTGAATCGCTGTGGCGCTAACAACTAATGGGTGACCCCACTCCGCCCCCAATTCGGGTGCGGTGAGGCCCAACGGTGCGGTCACCGTCCTGCGCAGCACAGTCGAGCTTACGCTCGACTGTGGCCCACTTAGCCCCTCAACGCGAATTTCGCGACAACATGTTGTCGATGCGCTCCATTGTGGAGTGCGCCGGCTCGACGGCGCTTTGGCTCGGATCGAGTGCCGGCTCCGAGAGTGCAGGGCCTGGACTGAAGCGAAATGGAAAGCGCTGTCAAGCCAGCGCGGCGGAGAGAAAGCGGCGTCAAGCCGCCGCACTCCACATGGGCTGCGGCGCAGCCGCCCTTAAACGTCAGGAACCGCGGCAAGAAACAAGAAGTTATTGTGCGCCGTCCGCACCAGTTGTTGTTACGACATGCGGTTATGCTAGAAGACCGCAATTCCGTTGCCGTCGAATTCCGTTGCCGTGGCAGGAAACCCAAGAAGACTGGCAACGGAATCAGAAAGCCCAATTGGGTTGCGGGCGAAGCCCGCCTTGTAGCTTTGCGGCCAGAGTCCAGATCGCCCGAATGCTGGCGCATGCGGCTACCGCTGTCTGGGGACACGATCCGATCCGCCGCAGACGGCGGCTTTCGGATCGCGTCCCCGCGTCCCTGGTGCGCGGCCTACGCGCTCGCGGCGCTCGGCCGGGGCGCGGGCGGGCCGGCGGGCGCCGCGGCCGGGGCCGGCTTGTAGCTCACGCCGTGGATGAACGCGAGCACGATGACCAGCGTGATGGCGAGCCCACGCACGAGCATGACCGTAAAGATGCTGCCAATCGCAAACGCCACAATGCTGCCGCACAGCCCGGCCGCAAGGGCCTTGCGGAACGGATGCGCCTTCGACACGAACGCGCTCCCCGCGCGCCGGCCAAACGCGGCGATCACCCACAGGACCAACAATAGCCCGGGGATGCCCATCTCCACCGCGGACACGAGGTAGAAGTTGTTCGAGTCCGCCTCCATGTAGTTCACGCCCCCCTCCTTTTCGATCGTGTAGTAGTCCTCCTCTTCGTCCAGGTCCGTGTCATAGTAGATGTTGATATTGTCCTGGTACTTGCCTAGACCCACGCCCACCTTCGGGTTCAGGCTGATGGCGTTGAGTGCGGCCTGCCATTCGGTGTACTTCTGCTGCCACTGCGACTCTTCGGGGATGTCTTTGTTCGTCATAGGCGCCGGCAGCGAACCGTAGAGATCCTTCGACTTCTTGAGCATGAGCGAATCGAGGATCACTCGCTGGTTCTGCCGGGGCAGCCGCGGGTAGCCCACCATGAAGACGAGGGCGAGCAAGACGATTGTGAGGAGCGTCGCCTTGGGCCCGCGCATGGCCGCGACCACGAGCAGACCGGCCACGAGCGCGATCAGCAAGCCGCCGGACAACATGATGCCGAGGCCCGCGAGCGTCACGGCGAGCATCCAGATCTTCACAATGAAGTTGGGATGGAACAGCACGAGCGCAAACGCGATGGGCAGCGTGAGCGCGAGGAACGCTCCGAGCACGTTGCGGTTGCTCTTTGTGCCGATCTTGCCCGGCCCCGCGTCGATCATCTTGAACCCGAAGGTCGAGTCCACGTCCATGGGGTTCTCGATCTTCTTGATGGTGAACAGGTCCGGCGCTTGGCTTGCGGGCGTGCCGGCCGCGGCGGCCTCGGTCTCGGTCGCAGGCTGTTGAGACTCTGGCTTGGCCGGCGTGGGCGCCTTGGCTGGGGGCGGGGTCTTGGCCGGCGCGGGTACCTTGGCTGGTGCGGGTACCTTGGCTGGTGCGGGGGTCTTGGCTGGCTCCGCGGCCTCGGCCTTGGGCACACCCAGCTTGATCTTGGGCAAGGTGATGTCATGCGTGGCCCAGTATTCGAGCCCGCCGTAGCCCACGACCACGGTCATGGCGATGAGGAAGGTGTAGACGAGCCCGGTGAGCGTTCGGCGCCACTGTACGCTGGATGCGAGCAGTAGGTAGGCGACCATGAGGTAGAGGATGTATTGGATGAGTTCCTTGCCGAACACGATGGCGCGCTTGGCCAGTTCTGCCGCGCTGAGTCCGCCCTCCGGCCCTTCCGTGGGGAATTCGAGGGTGCTGTGATCGGGCTTGAGGAACGGCAGCAGCGATACTAGGCCCATGAGGATGAGCAGCCATATCGGGAGCGGGATGGCCTTGATGTTGCGCAGCCCGCCGGAAAAGAGGCATTTGATGCACCAGATGGGCACGATCGCGAGGATGATCACGTCGGCCGCGGTGAAGTTGAGGTCCGGCACTTTCTGTGCGAGGTCCGCGATCTGCGGCACGTATTGGCTGAGCCACATGAGCCCGTATCTAAGGGTCACCTGGGTGGGGTGGATGAGGATCATCACAAACAGGAGGAGGTTGATGATCTTCTGGAGGAGCCCGGGCCGGTCGTCAGGGTGCTCGGCGGGCGGGGCGGCTGGGGGTTGAGATCCTTGCGGCATTGCTTTCGACTCCCTGTGGCGAACGGAACGTGGTGTGTCTGGTCAGCAGACGTTTTCGGACGCTGACACGGCGGGGAAATCCTTGTCCGCGGCGCCCGCTCCCTGGGCGAATGGAGGCTTGCTTGCCCCATCAGGGCGCGTCACCGGGCCGCTCGCGGCGGTGGCTGAACATGGCGTTCTTATACCACGAACGGAAGTCCTCTGCAAAGAAAAACGCGCGAGGGCGCCGTTAGCGGGCGCGCGAGATGTTGGCTTTCGTCGGGTGTCTTGGCCAACACATGGTGGTGGCCCCGGTGGGCAACTCCGCTGCGCGTAACGCGGGCTAAACAAGCCGCCGCTTGGCTGCTATCCTTAGAAAAAGAGCGCAAGAAACCGCGTTGGCTGAGGGCTACTGATCTGAGACTGGAGCGGACGCAGGGATTGCCCAGAACGTGGCCTTGGGGTGAAGGGGTGTTTACGCGCGTAGACATGTATGTCTAAGAATCTGGACCGGATGGGGCCACTTTAGTCTTGTGGCTGGGCGGACAAGAGACCAAGGGGAATGCCATCGCGATTCGTCGTGGGGCGCGCCTCCGCGCGCAACTCACACCATCTGCGTGAGTTGCTATCTCCAAGGCGACACCCTGTCGGTAGTTGAAGGGGGGCGACTCGCATGGGGCCGACTCCCGCGGCCGCCCGGCACGCGGGTTGTATAGGCAAAGGCAAAGGAGTCCACGCCAGCGCTTGGGCAAACACCAAACTGCCAAGGAGCAATAGAGGCCCCAAGCCACCGCTTCGACTCGCCGTGACTGACCTCGCTTCAGTCGACCCGTCCGCATCCCACACCACGCGCCGCCCCCGCGGCGATGCCTCCTGTCGGAAAGGGGAACAACGATGAAGAGCAACGAATCCCTCAAGGAGTATTTCTCAGCAATCTCCGATATCCCCCTGCTCACCAAACAGGGCGAGATCGACCTGTTCAAGCAGTTCCAGAAAGGCGACCCGAATGCCCGGGCCAAGATCGCCGAGTCGAACCAACGCTTGGTCATCAAGATCGCCAAGAGCCACTTGGGAAGAGGCCTGTCGTTTGGCGACCTCATCGGGGAGGGCAACGTGGGCCTCATGCGCGCAATCGAGAAGTTCGACCTGGAGAGAAAGTGTCGCTTCGCCACGTACGCGATCCATTGGATCCGGCAGGCGGTCACTCGGTCGATCCAAGAGAAGGCCCCAACCGTTCGCCCGCCCGTGGATCTCACCGGCCAAGTGCCGAAGTACCGCCGGAAGGTCTCCGAGCTTTCGGACAAGCTCGGCCGCGATCCCAGCCACAAGGAAGTGGCGCGTGCATTGCGCATCTCGCCGGACAAGGCCGAGCGGCTCAGCAAGGCCGAGCGCGCGCTCTACGGCGTGAAGCCGCTGCCCGAGTTCGAGACCATCGACACCGCGCCGGTGGCCGAGACCGGCAACGAGCCCTGGATCGCGGCCCATCGCGTGCTCGAAGCCAAAGACACGCTCAACCTGCTCATGGAGGCGGTCACCGATCGTGAACGCGAGATCCTCACGCTGCGCTACGGCCTGGGCGGACGGCTGCCAATGACCCTGCAAGAGGTCGGCAAACGCTTGAACGTGACGCGGGCCCGCGTGGGCCAGATCGAGAGCCGGGCCATGACGAAGATGCACGAACGGCTGCAAGAGACGGACCTCGCGGCTGAAGCCAACTGATACGGCCGCACTTGCTCATCACAACCGCGGATTGCGCGCATGGGTGCGGATTGGTATTCTGATCCGCGCCCATCCGCGCCATCCGCGGTTTTTCTTTGCGCCCATGCCGAGAGATGGGCCACGCATCGCTCTTCCGAGGATCCTCCCCTTGCCCGGACCCCCCCTGCTCGACGACCGCCTGGAGCTGCCGCGCACGACGCCGTTGGTGGAGGTGCGCGACGAGGACCGCTGCGCGGAGCCGCAGATTCGCACCTTCTTCTTCGACCTCGACCTCGACCTGCGGCCAGGCCAGTTTGTCCAGGTGTGGCTGCCCGGCGTGGACGAGAAGCCGTTCTCCGTGTCGTACCAGGATGGCGCCCGCACCGGCGTGACCGTGGCCAAGGTCGGGCCGTTCACGGAGCGGCTGTTCCAGTGCGCGGTCGGCGACATGATCGGCGTGCGCGGGCCGTACGGCAACGGCTTCGACTTGGGCGATGCACAGCGTATCGTGATCGTGAACGGCGGCTGCGGATGCGCGCCAACCGCGCTGCTCGCCGAACAAGCGCACCGCGGGGGACGCGACGTGACCTACATCATCGGCGCGCGCACGAGCGAATGGGTCATCTTCGAGCAGCGCATGGCCGGCCAGGGCATACGCACGCTCGTGGCGACCGACGACGGCTCCGAGGGCCACCACGGCTTCGCTACGGAGCTGTTGGAGGATGCGCTCGCTTCGGGCGCAGTCGACGCGGCATTCAGTTGCGGCCCGGAGGTGATGCTCAAGCGCGTGTTCACCCTCTGCCGCGGCGCGGGCGTGCCCTGCCAACTTTCGCTCGAGCGCTACATGAAGTGCGCGATCGGCATCTGTGGCGCCTGCGCGCTCGACAGCACGGGCTGGCTCGTGTGCAAGGACGGGCCCGTGTTCACTGGCGAGCAACTCGCGCAAGTCACCGAGTTCGGCAACTACCACCGCGACGCCGCGGGCCGGCCCGTGCCGGTGTGAGCGCGGCGCCATCACGCGCATCGCCCGAAGCCTGGCGGCTTCGGCTACCTCCCCACGCGCCATGCTATCCCGCTACTTCGATTTCGGCGTAGACCTCCAGCTCCCGGAGCTGAGTGTCTGCGCCGACGGCCGCGTCACGGCACCAGGGGGGAGCGCCATCGCCGCGCCTTACTTCCAGTGGGTCTCCGATGAGCACCCCGCGCAGGACGAGCCGCTCTCCCACCTCCTCACCGCGCCCTTCCCCGGCCACGAGTGGAACCACTTCGCCCTGTACGCGATCCAGCGCGCGCCCATCGACATCCTGCGCTCCGCGGCGTATGCGGGCATCGACCCGGGGCCGCCTGTGGAAGCCCAGTGGCGCCGCGCCAACCGGGAGGTGATCGAAAAGTCGTTCGGCCATTTGGAGCGGATGCTGCGCGTGTACCACTCGGTCTTTGGGGGGCGGCAAACGAAGCGCATCACGCAAGCCGTGCGCGAATGTCTGTCCTCGCTCTCGTTCGTGGAGGCCGTCCCCGCGGAACAAGCGGACCCGCCGCCTCCACCGGAGCGCAACGACCTTGCGGGGGATTTGGACGCGACCTACCTGCACGCGTCGTTCACTCGCGAGGCGTTCCACGCGTACCTCGACATCCGCACGCACGAAGCCCGGGGCCGCAACCCGGACGACTACCTGCTCAAGCCGCTGAGCGAGACGCCGCTACTCCAGCGCCTCCTCAATCTCTCCTCACAAGCGGCGACGCGCTTCATCGTCAGTTGGCACCGCAAGTCGTACCGCTTCCCGCGCTTCACGAAGCGCTTCTTCCGCAGCGTGGCGAAGCTGCCCGTGCGGCACGCGAAGTTTGGGCTCTCCCTGGCCCCGCGGGAGGAGTAGCGGCCCCTCACCGGCATTTCTCACCCACGGCGACGAAGCCGCCGGAAAAGCGGAAGTGCTACCCCAGGGATCATGCCCCTGGTCTATTGAGAAACCTTCAGGATGCGCAGGTCTCTGCCCCCCAAGCGGAAATGCAGGGGGCCTTTGGGCGGCTTGATTTCGGTTTGCGTGAGCGCGTCGATCATCTTGATTTGCGATTTGTCGAGTCCGAGGGCCGCGTAGTCGATGCTGACCTTTGCCTCTGCCGGCTCGAAGTTCCAATTGCCAACCACGATCAGGGCCTCTTTTCCTTTCTTGAGGTAGGTGCTGGCGAAAACGTTCGGCGCATCCGTTTTCGCTGGTGTTTTCGCATCCCAGTAAGGGATGAACTCCGAGGACGTCCACCACTCATCCATCAGATCCCAGATAGGCCACATTTCGTCGGTCCCTATCGTGGGCATGACTCGGTGCAGGAGGCACAGGGTGAGTATCTCGTGAAGGGGCACCGGCCCGCCGTAACGCTTGGCCCGGTAGGCATAGTAGTGGAAGGTGTACCAGGAATAGGG
>JAJRTI010000567.1 GCA_024278415.1 Planctomycetota bacterium
GAACCCGGGGTGCTGAAGCTCCACGGCCTCCTTGGCAAGACGTACCCCTTCTACCATCAGGACAGCCCCACATGCTTCCGAATGCAGATCCTGCTGAATGGCCTCATGGGCGGCGCGCTGTGGCCCAATCTGCGGTTCCTCGCCAACTCGCTGCGGCCGGGCCATGTGCTGAAGGCCAAGCGGCTTCTCTTCCAGTTCCCAGCCACCATCGCCCAAGACGGCCGCGTCACGCACTGCCTCAATTGCCCCGACGCGGTGGTCAAGAACGGCCGTCTTGTTCCCGTGTGCATCTCCGACCAAGTCGTTGATGGAGAACCGGCAGGCCGGGCCTAGGACTCAGGCCGCCCCACCGGCACAACGCGCCGGGGGCTATACGCGCGCCTCCCCAACGCCCGCCGATTGCGCACACGGGCGCGATCTTCCATTGACGATCCGGCCGTTTATTCCGCTTCGTAGTACGCGGCCAGGACCTTGTTGATCGCGCCCGCGACGGCTGCGCAGTCCGCGTCGTTCCAGGCGCGGTCGATGCCGAGGAACGTGGCGCGGTCGAGCACGTCGAGCGTTTGGGGGCACATGTCCGGCGAGTAGTCGGGCACGAGGCCCGCGTTGGCTGGGTCGGCCCAGGGGTAGCCGGCGTCGGTGGCCGACTTCTTCTCGAGGATATGCTCCCAGTAGGAGTAAAGGTGCCAGTCCCGCGCGCCTTCGCCTCCGCGGGTCCACGCCCGCACGCCTTCGGCGGTGAGCGCGGCGCTGATCTTCTTGGCCTCTTCCGCTGTCTCCGGGAACAGGGCCATGCGATAGCCCACCTCGCCCTCGGGGTCGTTCACCGGCTGCAGGCGTACGCCCTTGAAGCGCTTCAGCTTCGCCAGCACCTTCGCCTTCGCCCGTCGGAAGCCGTCCACGATCTCATCGACCTTCTTGAGTTGCACGAGGTTCACCGCACCCTCCAATTCGGAGAGCCGGTAGTTGGTGCCGGCAAACAGCTCCCCAGGCATACGCTCCTTCGCGTAGCGATCGGGCCGCCAGCACGCGGCGGTGTCGTGGTGGTTCTGCGCGCGAATGTAGGTCATCTCGTCGTTGGTGATCACGAGCCCGGCCTCGCCCGCGCCAACCATCTTGTACGTGCTGATGCTAAAGCAGCCCGCGGCGCCGAACGTGCCGAGGCGCTTGCCCTTGTAGCGTCCGCCGCAGGCTTGGGCCACGTCCTCGATGATGAGCACGCCGTGCTTGTTCGCGATCTCCACGAGCGCGTCCATGTTCGCGTTCGTGCCGCACATGTGCACCGGCACGATGGCTTTCGTCGCGGGCGTGATCTTGGCCTCCACGTCGGCTGGGTCGAGCGTGAGCGACTCGTCGACCTCGGCGATGACCGGGACCGCGCCCGCGGCCACGACCGCCGCGGCCGTGGCGAAGAACGTGTACGCGGGGACGATGAGCTGGCAGCCCGGCCCGATGCCGCACGCGCGGTACGCAGTCTCAAGCGCGGACGTGCCGGAGTGGAGCGCGAGTGCGTACTTCACGTCGAACTTTTCCTTCACCACATCTTCGAGCGCGGCGACTTTGGATGGCCGCGGGTTGTAGTACCGCGTCAGGTGCGGGCCGTTGCCGGCGATGGGCTCGTTCTCGATGGCCGCGCGAATCTTCGCGATGGCCTCCTCGCTGAAGCCCCACGAGTCGGCCAGTTCGAGGAACTCTTCGATGCCGACCTTGGGCCCGGCTTTGCCTTGAAAACCTTCTACGGCTCTGGGGCCGCCGTTGATCGCGAGTTCGGATTCGGGCGTGAGGCAATGGGACATGGGGGACTCCACGTGCAGGGGACTCGTCGTTACCAACTCGGACCGCGGCCACAAGGGTACGGAATTGTGGGCCCGCGTCAAGGGCTGTCGCGGCAGGAATCTCCCGCGACCAGAGTACAGGGCAACGGAATTCGACGGCAACGGAATTGTGCGGATGGAACCGCTGTGAATTCCGTTGCCGCACAATTCCGTTGCTTCCCCTCTCGGCGCTACGCCCCACTCAGAACAGAGGCGTCCGTAGGACACCGGGCTTCCTTGGATGGTCCACGGCGAAGCATTGGGCGAACTGGTAACAGTGCGATGGAGAATCCGTATAATGAAAGGCAACAGACGGCGAATCCAAGTGTGTGACCTTGTAGGCCCAAAATGGTTCCTCGCTGTTTCGTGTGGGTAGTGCCTTTCCCGCAACTGGTCCTGCTCATCGTTGTATTGGCCTTGGCCGCGTGGTAGGGCATAGGATGGCAGTTGTCAATTGGCGTTGGCGCAAGCGGCCACTCGCCCCAACGGGGCGTGACATAGCAGCCCGGGGCGCAGCCCCGGGAAAACGTCGACAACCTCACTCCGCAAGCCCTGAAAGGGCGAGACATGGAGAACCCACCGCGTGGGCCACAAGATGTCACGCCCTTTCAGGGCTTGCGGCTACTGCTGAGGGACCGCTACCTGGGGCTTCGCCCTGCTCTTTACCCACATCTTTAAGCCCCACGAAAACCGCTGTTGTGCGGCCTCCCGGACCCCAAGGGGGTCCCGTATGATAGCCCAGGGTTGCGGCCGCAGGCCGCTACCCTGGGAACAAGGCGCCCAAACCCACCATTCTCCCCTTCCCTCTGCCTTTCCGATCCCGCA
>JAJRTI010000568.1 GCA_024278415.1 Planctomycetota bacterium
CCACGTCCCGACGACGTGATGCCACTCGTCCATTTGGGTGTCCGCCGGCCCCACTGCGGTCAGCCAGCTCTGGCCATATATGCCGAAGCTCCACGGCGTCCTGTCCTTGAAGCCGGGCGCGGGCGCAAGGCCGAGGACGGCGGCGTCGTTTCTCCTGCCGTAGCCCATACCGAAGGTGACGAACCCCGCCTGGCCGCTCGGCTTGCCGAGCAGCTTCGCCCACACCTCAATCGTTCCCTCTGGCTGAGCGCCTACGCCTGGGCAGCTCACATAGTCATCGACGCCGTCGAACTGGAGCGCCCGGCCGAAAAGGCCGGCGACACGCTTCGCTCCGCGCACGCGGCCGTCGAGACCGTTGCCGGACGCATCGAGCACGCGGCTTCCGCGCGGCTCGTCGAAGTGCCAGACCGCAAGGGGGCGTTCGCGCGGCGCGGCGATCGCGGCCACGCTGGCCAAAAGGGCCGCGGCGAGGGTTTGCTGGAGGTTCATGGTGGTGACACTCCGGAAGGCATGAGTAACGAGTCGTGGCCATGCGCCTGTAGTGTCGTCCTCACGCCCAGGCAGGGGCGTCTGTTCGCTCAGTTGTTGAGTTCCCCCAGTGTGGCGCGCCGGCCCTCGCAGTGCGACATTCTGATCGCCTCGACCAGGCTCGTGGCGACCAGTCCCGCCTCGGGTTCGATGGCCGGCTCGCTGCTGCCGGCGAGGACATCTACGAAGTTCTGCAACTCCGCGGTGAAGGGCGCGACGGTCGTGGGATCGACGTCGTGAACCTGAAAGTCGTCTACGTGAAGGCACACGCGATCCGGCCGCTCGACGCGCATGTAGCCATTCTCGCCGGCGATGCAGAGCGTGAAGTCGCGGCCGAGCCACTTTGCGTTGGGCTGGTACGAGCCAGAAAGACACCCGGTCGCGCCATTGTCATATTCGACGATCGCGGAGAAACCATCCTCGCGCTCCCAGCCGAACTGGTGGTCGAGCTTGGCGCTATGCACTGCGACGGGCCGCATGCCGCAGATCCAGTGGATCAGATCGAAGTCGTGGATCGACAACTCATACATCGCTCCCACGACCGGCCGCCAGTCGGCTTCGCCACGGGGAGTGAACGGTTGCATCTTGAGTGTGGACAGATGCCGGATCGCTCCGAGCTGCGGTACCAGCTCCCGGGCTTTGACGAACACCGGCTCGAAGCGCATCTTGAACCCGGTCATGAGCACGAGCCCGCGCGCTTGCGCCAGAGCCAACAGCGCCGCGGCCTCGCCTACGTCCATGGTCTGCGGCTTCTCGGAGAACACGTGCACGCCCGCGGCGAGCAACTGTCGCGTCACATCGAAATGCAGGTGTGGCGGGGTCGTGACGCTCGCGGCATCGACGCGGCCGATCACGTCGCCCACGGAGCCGAGCGCGTCGCCACCGAACTGATCCGCGTGGGACTTGGCTGCGGCTGGGTTGAGGTCGACGAATGCCACGATCTCGACGTCGGCGATCTCGCTATAGGCTCGGGCGTGCGCGGCCCCAATGCCGCCGCATCCGACGATGGCGACTCTCATGCTCGTCTCCGGAAGATGTGCAAGGGGAGGGCCTTGCGCTCCCTCCCCTGACGGCGTAAACTTCGCGCCATCAGAGGGGCTATCATATCGCCAACCCGAAGCCAAAGGAAGATCGATGCCAGGCGGAGCGTTCGCCACGCTCGCAAGAGGACTGCTGACGTGATCCCTGAACTGGAGGAGCCGTCATGTTCTAGCGGAGCCTGCTGACCGACCGCGACGGGGGCAAACGAGGTCAACTCGTGACATAAGCAGTCTTGGTCGATACGCTGCCTGGGGTCAGAATGGCGATTTGACGGCCTTGACCCGCCTGGTTGCAGGTGACCGGGTGATACGTTTTGCTGCGCTGGGGCAATTCGCATCCGCGCGGAATAGGCCCTGCAACTACCTGTCGCCCGCCAGGCGAAAGCCTTTCCCGATGCCGCGTCAAGTGCCACGATGTACAGGAGTTTCCCCATGCGCCCTATCCATCTGGGACAGCGAAGGGCACGAGTTGCTGAGCGGACTCGACGGGTGCGGGAGGCAGGTGCGGACCCGTGGGGGAGGCAAAGAGTAAGCGGTGAATGCCGTCGGCCACCGCGTAGTGGAAGAAGGTGGCGATCTCGTAGAACCGCTGGGCCTTGTCGCACACGCGCTGGAACAACACCTTGAGCCTCGTGCGCTTGCCCAGCACCGCACTCACAAAGTAAAACACTGCGGTCACGAGGGCGTACACGTTCCGCAGCGCGGTATAGCTCCGCACCCGCACGTCCTCTAAGTGGTAGCTCTGCTTCACGAACCGATACGCTTCCTCGCACTTGCACCGGGTCAAGTACACATCGGCGATCCACGCGGCATGGGCTCGACCGGGTTCGGGCGCCACATTGGTCAACAACAGAATCGGGGCCTCGCCAAAACCGCGAATCACCACCAGCCACAACGGCGCCTTGGGCCGGCGCGGCAGGCGCACGGGCATGGACCCCATGCGCAAGGTGAGCTTGACGCGCTCGCCGTCGCGCTCGACTTCGACCTTACGCTTTTCGGTCATGCCACACCACTGAGCCGCTTGCTCGACCGAGGACTTGCGCCCCCCGGGCAGGAGGATGTCCCGGTCGCCGCGTTGACGGATGACAAAGCGTAAACCGTCATCAATCAGTGGATTCAGCAGCGCGTAGCGATCCCCACCCCGGTCGATCGTGAAGATACCTTGCTTGCCCGTGGCCGCACTGACCCGATCGATGGCCTTGAGGATCTGAGCATTCTCGCTCTGGAAATCCTCGGCGTCTTGCGAATACAATTCCCCATACAGCGGCACGATACTGTCGCTGTACGCTTCGGCCGCTAGCACTTCACACAGCCAACACCCTGGCCCGATCTTGCCCGTGCTGCCGTCCCGGACTTGGGCCAGATACTCCATGGCTTTGCCGTACGGTTTCTGCACGTCGCCCAGGTCTAACGCCAGCACCGTGTCCCGGCTCACCGTACCTCCGCCCTTCCAGCACAACCAGTTGATTATGACCGTATTGCGTATGGCGTCCCCTGATTACCACTTTGAGTTTTGTCTGCACGTTGCGTAGTCCGGTGGCTTGCTGAACGGATCGCAGTTTGGCGAGCATTGGATTCAAGAAGGGAAGCATCAGCAACAGTGCATACTGGTCGTAGTGGAGTTGGCGGTTGTGGCACTCCCGGTGTGTATGCAAAGGCTCCAGGAGCTTGCGGATATCTTTCAAGTATTTGAGCCCTTGAACGTCACCCCCCTCAAGAGGAGGCTCCAGCCCTGAAGGCGGCCCCAGATCTTGCTCATTGGGCATAATCACACCCCCACTGATAGCATAGTCGCCTATCAATGTCACGAACCCAAAGCGCCCCAACCTATTGATATGTCATAAGTTGTTCTGCCGCGCGACTTATGACAATCACTTTTTTTCGCCAATGTTTCTACACTCATCCGCCAGACCGATTATGTCGCCACTGTGACCTGTTTTTGGCCCGCGTCTGGGTGGGCCCGGCGCACCGCTTCCGTCAACGCAGATATCGTGCCGAACAGTATTGTGGCTGTCCCCTATTTCGCGGGGGCTTCCGAGATGTGGGTAAAGAGCAGCCTGCTCCCTCCCCGTCTTACTCATCGCTGAAAATGCCCTCGCGAATCAGCTTGCCCTTGGCATCCCACTCCGCCTCATACGAGGACTTCTTGCTGAGGCGCACGGAGAAGGAACGCACCCGGCGGTTCGCGTCGAACTCCATGAGTTCACCATGGGTGCGCCGGCTAAACCACTTTAGCTTTCCAGGCGGATTGTAGCGCATGTCATACCCCGCTCCAGGCACTTCTTGCGTTCCTCCAGGCAGCCCTTGCTTCGCTCTCTTTATGTCCACATATACCATCTTGCTAACCTGACAGATCGGGCCGTTTGGGCCCGGAAAGTGTATGCTCCAGCAAGTGTTTCCCTTTTCTTTGATGGCGTCCCAAAGGCCATCCGGCCATTTCTTGGGTTTCATCGCTGGGTCAGCGAGAAGTGCCTGCAACTCTTTGCGAGCATGGCAATAAGCAAACAGGCATCGGTTCAAAAGGGCGTTCATGACATCGCCGAGTTCAGAATGCTTGAGAGCGTCCAGATGGTACGGATACTCGGGGGGGCGCACGCAAGGCCGCGGCGGGGCGGCCCCGCGACTGGTCGTAGGAAGGGCCAGAAGGATGGCGAGCAACACGGTTGATACGGCTATTCGAGAACATCTCATTGGGGATCTCCATCTACTGTTGGTTGAGCCAATCTGACAGTGAATCCGGGTCTATGAAGGCGGGAATGGAGGTAACGCCGGCGGCCGAGGCCGTGGCTCTCACCTCGACGACACAGTTATGGCTAGTAACGCTGTAGTGGCCGGGGCTGGCATCCAGAGCAGCCGCGTAGTTGAGAGCGTTCTTCAACTGTGTGAGCGAGATATTCCAGAAATGCATGCCGTCCGCCGCGCCTTGAGGGCCAATCTCCACGGCACCAGGACCGGTTGGCGTGTGGTGGAGAGAGTAGTAGCCAGTCTCTTTATTCAGCCAACGTATCTGTGCTGATGTCAGGAGTACAGTGGCAGAACTCGGACTCAGCGTGAGTTTCCACCAGCCATGCCCCAGGCCCGGCTTGCGCGCAAATGCAATAAAGCGGCACTGGACCACGTATATCCTCTTAGAGTCCTCGATTGTTGCCCCCTCGCCGTTGTTAGGACGAGGGAACAGACGAGCGCCTGTCTTGGTGAAGAACAGATCGGCTTTAGAGCAGTAGATCGCACCGCGAGCCTGTGGCGTCGTATGGATAATTGCCTGGTCGCTCTTGCTGCCGCTAGGCACAGGCCCACCGGTCAATGTTAGATCATCCGGGTCGCCGAAGTTCACCTTCGATCCAGCGACTTCGCCTTCCAACGCCTTGAGCCGGTAGGAGATGGCGATGAGGTCGTCGTGGCCCGAGTACTCGAATGCCTCACCGGACGTCTTCGCGTAGTACTCCACGCGAATCGTTGTCTGGCTGGCCGTGCCCACGGAGACAACTTTGTCTTGAGTGGGTGCGCTCCAGAACATAATCGGCTTGTCGATTGCGCCTGCGGATTTCGCGTCAAAGGAGACTGGATCGCCAAGACCCTCTACCGGGGGATTGCGCCGCAGCCGACCGGTCGCAGATATGGTATACGATTGACCATTGTTGGGCGAGCACCATATAGCCAGGGAGCAGCCTTTTGGGCCAGCGAAGCCGGTAGGCCCAGACCACGTGATGCTTTCTTCGACAAGTTCCCAGTCGTTCTTGTACGCATCCGCGACCTTCACTGTGAACTCGTAGTAGCCGCCATCGGCGAGCACCTTCTTCCCGCCTTGCGTGTCTTCGCCGTTGGGCACGGCGTAGATCGTGAACTTGTCATCTACCTTCACGGCGAAGGCAGACTGCACCAAACCGGCGAGCACCGTCACGATCGCCAAGATGATGGTTCTCTTGCTCAGCATGGGTCCACTCCTCTCAGGCCAAAATGGGCTTCACGACACGATCACGTCACTTGCGAACCTTTTGCTTGTCAGCCCGAAGATGTAGGTCGCTGGACCTCATCATCAGGGCCACGCGATTGCGTAGACTGCTGCGGGGGAACAGCTTCATGAACTTCTCGCCTTTCCGTTTGCAGGCGCGGTAATCCTTGTGTTCCCAGTACAGAAGCACGAGTTGGAAGCCACAGAGATCGGCGTTGATGAACTGCCGACCACGCTCGATAGCATGCTCATACACCTTGGCCGCTTCGTCCAGTTTGCCGGCTCGCACATAGTGCTGACCTAGGTGGAAACAGACGTTGCACAAGCCCGGACTGTTCGGGTAATTGTCCAGAGCTTTCTGGTAGAACAGAAAGGCCTCCTTATCACGATCGCTCTGCTCGTACGCCAGCCCGATCTCATACAGGGCCTCGAACGCGGCCTTCGTTCGCGGGTATGCCATGAATACGGCTTTGTGCTTCTTGATGGCCTCGTCATACTTCCGAGCACCCATTGCTTTCGCACCCTCGATGTACATGGTGTGGGCAATGCGCTCAATCTCGGTCCCCCGGATCAGAGCCCACCAACGAGTCTTGCTATCAGTGCGTAGCTTCAGCTCGACAATGTCCGCTACGCACTGATTCTCCTCCGCGGTATCGCCTGCCTTGCGCGCGGCTTCGGCGAGCGTTTTGAGATGGCGGGCCATGGCGCGTTCGTAATCGGCTTGGGCTTTGTCGAGACGCGCGCGGGCGGGCGAGTTCTTCGGGAGCATGGGCTCCCCGCGCTCGTACACGTCCCAGGCCATGCGCAACGTGCCGCGGGTGGGTTGGGCCAGGCGCGCGGTTTTCTGAGCGTGCCGGAGCACGCTGTCCACGAGCACGGCCTGCGCGGCCGCGAGCACGTCTTCGTCCAGGCCCTTCGACGCGTGGGGGAACAGGTCGATGGCGTTTAGATCCTGCCCGGCCAAGTAGAGGCTTTGCATGTGGCGCACGGCCGCGTCGCCGTTGTAGAGGTCCGCACGCTTCTCGCCGCGGACTTGCTCGTAGAACTTGGCCGCGTCGGCGTATTGCTTGCTCTGGAATGCGTGGTCCGCAAGCGCGAGCGCTGCCCGGCCGCGGATGGCGGTGATCGCGTTGCGCGCG
>JAJRTI010000569.1 GCA_024278415.1 Planctomycetota bacterium
GGCCTGCGGCCGCAACCCTGGGCTAGAAGCCGGAAGCCCGTTGGGCTTCCAAACAGCGTTGCGTCAAGCGGAAACGCTGTCCATTGAACTCGCGCACGTTCATGGGGCCAACGGCTGTTGCAATCGGCTGAAGTGTTACAATATGTCTTGCGTGTCTTTGGAACAAGAGCAACATCCCAGCGCGATCATCGAGCCCAAGATGACAAGACGCATTGCAGATTGCATCAGATCCTCCTCACATGACGACAAGTGTGCCGACCCGTATAACATTTCGTTGAGACACGTGCGATGGGATGCTCCGACGACACGCAGATGTCACCGACGCGCGCCTTCCCGCACCGCCGGCATGCCGACCGGTTGCGCCGCCTTGCCGCTTGGGAGGCCGAGTTGTTGTAGGCGTCTGGCGATTTCTCTCAAGCCGCGGCCATTCAAGTGAAGGCCATCGGAAGTGTAGTCCTTTCGCAGTTCGCCGGTGTTGTTCAGGAGGACGTGCAGGTCAACGAAATGGACACGAGGTCTATTGACGGCCAGGCCTTCAATCAACGCGTTGAGCGCCTCGATGGCATGTCGATCTGGCATGCCGATGCCAGGGTGGCCAGGGAGGAACCATTGTTGGTATAGCGCCTCGTTCACAGGCAATACGGGCAGCATCCATATGTCGGTGCGCGGAGACTGCGAGGAGATCCTGGCCACGATCTGAGCGTACTCCTTGGCCGTCTGCTTGTACGGTATGCGCTTGTGGAAGTTGTTGATCCCACACATGAGCACCACGTGACGCGGCTTGCCAACAATGATCCGATCAAGCATGCTCAGGACGGCGCGAGTCCCTGCGCCGCTGATCGCCCTGTTCTTCGCGCGATGGTCGCTGAGGAGTTCATGCCACTCGCCCAATGCCAGAATGCTGTCACCCAGGAAAACAGTATCGTTGGGCCCGATGGGCAGTTGTTCGAGGACGCTCTGCTTGGTGTCCGGGTAGTTCCTGCCGGCCTGTTGTGGCCGAAGCACTTCGGCCACTTTGCGGCTTAGCCAAGGCAGTCCGCCCTTCTTGGCGACAATGGCGAGGGAGCCGGCCACGGCGAACACGTTCAGCGTCAGCGACAGAATCAGCAGTATCCGGGAAGGGTGTTTCATGCGCGTGATGTCCGATGGTGTCCAACAGCCAACTTCGCCCCCCCCGCCGGCAACGGCGTCCGCTGATGTGAGTCAGCGCAGACCGAAGTGCTTCACGGTGGGTGGAGCGATCCTCCCGGAGGCTGCAAGCCTCCGGGAGGGTTTCGCTTCCAGCCTGGCGCGAGTTCGACCAAGCTGCCGCTGTGCGCGATTCCTGCCGCAACGTTCATTCTGTTCGTGCCCCGCTCGTAGTTGGCCGAGACCTCGCGGAGAGCCCACATCCGGCCGTCGTCCTCAAGTCCTTGCAGCCAAGCAACACCGTGGCAGTTCCACATGTCGTATGGGCCTTTACACGCCCTACCCGAAAAAACGCGCATAGGTGTCGTGGTCGCCAATCCAGAACCAGGTCACCGTGTCACCGTCGACAACGCCAAGCGCGCGGTAACCGCGGGAGACTCGAGCCGACCAGATGTTCTCGTCGCGGTCGATGCACTTGAAGCGAAGGGATGGATGGAATGGGTTTTCGCTCCACAAGCCATATGCGTTGCGCACCTGCTCTCGGATGCGGTCTGCCAGAGCGTGATAAGCTTCCCAGAATGAAGGCAATGTGGCCGAGTTCATAGCTCGTCCAGGGCCATGGGCTTCGACATGCCAGCAGCGATCTGCTCGCGCGCTTTCCGCGCGGTCTGCGCCAGGCTCCCTTGCGTGTTGCGGAACTGCTCGTCCCAGCGCAGTTCGTCATGCAGGTCCTCGATGTACTCACGGAGGTGGTCGGCAACGCGCTCCTGCGCGGGATCTGGCAAGGCCTCCAGCATCTTGGTGACTGTGGCAATCGTGGCCGATGACATGGTTGCCTCCATTCAGTCGTCTGACGTCGGCAGGGGGCTGGATACGATCAATGGCGCCAGTGCTCGCGACATCTTCACGCTAACTCTGCTCCGGAATACAGTCAAGCACACTACAGCCTATACTCGACATACTCATGCTCGCAGGGCGGGCCCATGGCTGCCCACATCCGCCCCTCGCCCACGTTCGCGATGAAGGAGAGTAGAGAGATGCCGGGCTTGTCTTGGAGTTGGTGGTGGACGCAGATGTTCAACGTTGCGCCTGACCGGCGGGAGGGACGCCGTCATCGGCGGCCTTTGAGCGTACGTGTCCAGGCGTCTTGTTGGCCTCTCTTTGGTCAGGTGCGAAGGGGGGCTGCATGCAATTCGATCCCGAGCGCCTGTACCACTTTAAGGATCGTATCGAACCCTGGAGTACGTTCGCCCGACAGAGCTTTATACAGGCTCTCCCGTGACAGGCCGGCGTCCCGCGCCACTTGTGTCATGCCCTTGGCTCGGGCAATATCACCGAGTGCTTTGGCGACAAATGACGCATCGCCGTTAGACTGTTCGAGGCAGGCTTCCAGATAGGCGGCCATCTCTTCGGGGGTCCGGAGATGCTCGGCCACGTCATACCGCGTGGTGCTTGTCTTGCTCATCGTCCTTCTCCTACAGGTTGCGGGCAAGCCGCAACGCCATGTTGATGTCCCGGCTTTGGGTCCGCTTGTCTCCACCGGCCAGCAGGATAACCAGAGAGCGTCCCTGCTTCTTGAAGTAGACCCGGTAGCCGGGACCGTAATCGATTCGCAGCTCTGAAACCCCTTCTCCTACCGGCTTGACATCGCCTGCGTGACCCACGGCAAGGCGTTCGATTCTCGCCTGGACGCGCGCACGCGCGCGTATGTCGCGCAGACCGTCAATCCACTTGGCAAAGGTGGCTGTCTTGCGAATCTCGACCATCGCCTATACTGTAGCCTGAAGGCTACACGTTGTCAAGTCTGTAGTCGGGTCGTCTGGCGCCTGATCTTGCAGAGGCCAACTTCAGCCCGCGGACGAGTCAAGCACACTACAGCCTGTACTCGACATACTCATGCTCGCAGGGCGGGCCCATCGCTGCCCACATCTTGCGTTTGCCCACGTTCGCGATGAAGGAGAGTAGAGATATGCCGGGCTTGTCTTGGAGTTGGCGGTGGACGCAGATGCCGGTGGTGTCGTCGGGGAAGTGGCTCGTCATGACGCGCATGAGCGCATGGCGATCGAGCGGGCGAGGTGCGTCGCGGAGTTGCTCGCGCGCGTGCGCTGTGCGTGGGTCGCTGGCCTGAAGCTGCGCGTCGGGGATGCCGTTGAACTTGTCGGTGAGATAGCTGTTGGCGTGGGTGAGGTAGTCGGCGCACTGCGGGGACGAGTACGAGGGACGAGCAGAGGCGGCGATGTCCTCAGGGCGCAGTTCTGCGCAGTCGAGGGGAGTGGTTTCGATGCAGCGGATGTCGCCGGTTGCGTCGCCAATGGTGTAGTTGAGGCCTGCCATGCGTTTGACGCCGGCCGCCGCGGCGACCGCGTCCGCGGTGCTGCGTTGCTTGAGGATGATGCGGGAGAGGAAACCGTAGGGCACGCCTGGGCCTTCCCACTCGTTCGGCTTGCCCGGGGCCAAGCCGCCACGGTAGGCGAGGTAGTTGGCGGCCACCGCGACGTACTCGGACATGCCTGGCCGGCCCACGCAGCCGGCGAACGCGAACGCGTAGAACGCCGGACCGTCGTCGGGCCGGCCGTGGAGCAGTACGATGTAAGGCTGCCACACGGTCCACCAATCCATGTTCCACGCGACGAGCGTGCCCTCCCTGGCGCGGAGCGCGAAGCTCGAACAGCCATCGCCCTGCGTGGGCACGGTGTTGACCGTCTGGCTCTCGAGGCAGCCTTGCCACGCGAAGACCTCGACCGAGCAGTTCATGCGGAACACGTCGTCGAAGTCCAGGCTCGCGGCGTCGGAGATGCCCTGCACCTCCTCGATCAGCTCCGGCGCTGCGTTGCGCACGTGCGGGACCGCGTCCCTTGCGATGGCCTTCGCGGCTTCGACGTTGTCGCCCTTGAGGATGAGCGGGTCGAACTTGGCTTGAAGCTCGCGGATAAGGCCGCGGCACTGCGCACCATACTGCCGACCCATGTCGTAGTGCGAGCCGGACATTTCGATGACGGGGAAGCGTGTGGTGGGTTTCATGGTGATGAGGGGGCGATGAGGGCGTCATGGTACCACTGGGTGTTGGGCTGTCAACACCTGCCGCGATCCCGCCGTGCAGTGCGGGCAGCGAGATGGTATCCTCTGCGCGCACGCCTGTCCCCTCACGTCTCACGTCTCACGTTTTACGTTTTACGCTTCACGCCTTACGTCCCAGGAGATTCCCCCCATGTTTCTCGACGGCCTGATCGTCACCGCGCCGCCTCGCGACCGCCTCAGCCCCGGGCCGTTGGGCGTGAGGAAATACGTGCCCCACAAGTGCTTCCGCGGGTACACGCTCTTCAGCCCGGCGTTCGGGCACACCGAGTACCTCATCGACATGAACGGCATGGTCGTGCACACGTGGCCGGTCACGCACACCCAGTACGCGGAGCTGCTGCCCAACGGCAATCTCATGGTCGATAACGTCGGGAGATGGGTCGAGGAACTGGCGCCTAACGGCGAGCGTGTGTGGGACTGGCAGGGGCCGTACCACCACGACTTCCACATCGTCGACGACGACACGATCGTCATGCTCATCTCGGAGATTCTGCCGGTCATGCCCGGCTTCTACCCTGAGGGCCGCGAGCCCAAAGACACGCGCAACGACCTGGTGATCGCGGCCAATCGCAAGGGCGAGGAGCTGTGGCGGTTCCCGTTCCGCGACCACCTCGAAGAACTGCACGCATTGTCCGGCCTGCCCAAGCCGGTACGGTACGCGAGCATGAACCACCAAGGCGAGATCACCGAGCGGCCGGTGGGCGACTGGGCCCACTGCAACACGATCGAAGTGCTGCCCGACACCCCGGCCGGCCGCAAGGACGAACGCTTCCGCGCCGGCAACATCCTCTTCTCGTTCCGCTCGCTCGACATCATCGGTGTCGCGGACGTGGACAAGGACAAGATCGTGTGGGCCTGGGGCCTGGGCGTGCTCGACGGACAGCACCAGCCGATCATGACCCCGAAGGGCACGATCCTGATCTTCGACAACGGCACTGCGCGGGGCTACTCCGCCGCAGTCGAGATCGACCCGACGACCAACACGGAGGTGTGGCGCTACGAGGACCGCAGCGGTTTCTTCTCGGCCTACCGCGCCGGGGTGCAGCGTCTGCCCAACGGCAACACGATGATCTGCGAATCCGACGCGGGCCGCATCTTCGAGGTCACGCCGGACAAGGAGATCGTGTGGGACTACTACTCCCCGTTCCTTGGCCAAGGCCCGAACAACCAGGGCCGGCACGTGTACCGCGCGACGCGCTACACGGACGAGCATTGCCAAGCGCTTTTCGACTCGCGCAAGGACGAGAGGGTCATCGCCGTGGCCTGGCCGAACCACATCCCGTGCAAGACCTTCCCCGACGCGCTCAAGATGTACCGCGACGGACTGGGAGGGTAGGCGCAGGCAGAATGGGTGATGGCGGAGCGCGATGCGCGAGGCCTTGGAGGGGATGAGTGTGCCTACTCTTATGAGAGGCTTCTAACGAATTCAGAAAGGCAAGGAATGGCAACCTGCCTGCCGGCAGGCAACACGACATGTTGGCCTTCCGAGCACACGCGGGTGCAGGGGGGGCAGGTGGGCCACGATCGCTGATGCCCACGAGCCTGTGGCATGGACCGTTCAGATCAGCAAATCCTCGTGGCGAACTCGTGGAACTTGCGCCCCCGCGGCGAGAAAGACGAACGCGTCGGGAACCTGTGCAAAACGTCGGAGGTGTCGGTACAATCGCGTCAGCATGAAGAGAAAAGACAAGCTCCTGGTGCTCGGCGAGTCCGCGCAGTGGGACCTGTGCTGCACGAACGCCTGCGTGGGCGGAACGCACGGCCCGGGCGGCGTGCGCGGAGCGGCTGGCCGATGGGTCTACCCGGCCGCGCTCCCTGACGGCCGCACGGTCAACCTGTTTAAGGTGCTCATGTCCAACGACTGCCGCAACGATTGCGCCTATTGTTCGGCCCGTTGCAGCGCCAAGCACCAACGGGAGACGTTCGAGCCGGAGGAGTTGGCCCGGGTGTTTCTCGATCTGCATCGCCGGCGCATCGCGCAGGGCATGTTCCTGAGTTCCGGGATACATCGCGACTCGGACACCACCATGGATCGCATGCTCGCGGTGGGCGAGTTGCTGCGGGGCAAGCATGGCTTCACCGGCTTCCTGCACATGAAGGTGCTGCCCGGCGCGTCGTTCGACCGCGCGGAGCGCGCCGCGGAGCTGGCCGACCGCATCTCGATCAACCTCGAAGCGCCCAACCGCCGCGCGCTGTCGCAGGTCTGCCCAGACAAGGATTTCGACACCGACCTGATGCGGCGCATGGAGTGGATCGGCAAATTCGTCGGCCGCAGCGACACCCGCGCCAAAGCGCACACCACGCAGTTTGTCATCGGCGCGGCAGACGAATCGGACCGGGACGTGCTGTCGACCGTGACCCGCCTCTACGACCGGCTCAACCTCCAACGCGCGTACTACAGCGCGTTCCAGCCGTTGGCGCAATCTCCGCTCTCAGACAAACCGGCCTCGCCCCTCCTGCGAGAGCACCGGCTCTACCAATGCGACTACCTATTTCGGCGCTACGGCTTCGGTATGGACGAAGTGCTCTTCGACGAGGATGGCCTGCTGCCTTTGGACACGAACCCGAAGCAGCTCTGGGCGGACGCGCATCCCGAATGTTTCCCGGTGGAGGTGAACACCGCGCCCAGGGCCACGCTCCTGCGCGTGCCTGGCATCGGCCCGAAGGCCGCGGGCCGCATCATTCGCATGAGGCGCAAGGCCAAGCTCCACTCTCTCGACGACCTGCGCGCCACGGGCTGCGTCACGAAATGGGCCGCGCCGTACGTGACGATCAACGGGAAGCTGGGCGCGCCCATGCCGGCGAAGCAGATGGTGCTGTGGTGAAGGCTACCCCGGGGGCTTAGCGGCCGCCCCGAATCCGAGCCAGCCTTGAAGTGCCCGCTCCGTGTGGCTTGCATCCCGCTCTGTGAGGCGTCCCACAACCTTGATGACGAGACTCCCGTGCACGGTGTAGATACCTCGCTTCGCGGCGGAGGCGACGTTCAGCCCCGCGGCCGCCCAGTCGCGCAGCACGAACTCGCCCCGGCAGCAGGGATGAAGTGCGGCTCGTGAGGGGGACGATGAAGACGTCTTGAGAGACGTGTGGCGCGCTCACCACCACTGTCGGCCGCACCTTTGCGCCCGACAGATCAGAGAAGGGGTAGCGCACGAGGATGACGTCATTTCTCGAGCAGTTCGGCATACACGTCGTCCTCGTTGTTGTCCCACACTTCGTCGAGCGAACGGCGGCTCGCCTCTATCCAGAACTGTTCGTCATCGTCTGGCAGAAACGTCACGAGGGCTCGCTTGCCTTCCGACAAGTCCAGGGCCTCCAGTGGTTCGATCTTGCCCTCGCGCACGACAGCCCATACCGTATTCAACATGTCCGTATCTCCTCAGACTGCGGTCTGAACTCTCTCACACCCGTCCATTGGATTCTCGCGCAGTACACCGCAGACGTCAAGGCTGAGACGCTCTTTCGGCGCGTCCGACACGAGTCTTGAGTCAGTCGCCGCAGCACCAGGCCACGGGAGTTCGCGTCATGTCATCCCGCATGCTGGCGCATGCGGCTACGGCCTCCCTGCCCTGCACGCCGTGCAAAGCATCCCGCGGCCGGCTATAATCCACGCCTCGCCCACTTGCCCCCCAACAAGGAGGAACCGTGCCAGACCGCCCCAACATCCTCTGGATTCAGTTCGACGAGGTCCGCGCGGACGGGTTCTCATGCTACCCCGGCAACCCGTGGATCACGCCGCACACGCCGAACGTGCAGCGCTTGGCCGACGAAGGCGTCGTGTTCGAAAACGCGTTCTGCCCGTCGCCCGTGTGCACCCCCAGCCGCGGCTCGGAGCTGGTGAGCCAACATGCGACCACGCTCGGCGTGTATCACAACGTGACCAAGCGCCTGCGCGATCGTGCGCACTTCGACACATCATGGCTCTCGTGGACCAAAGTGCTCCGCGACGCCGGCTACCGCGCGGCCAACGTGGGCAAGTCGCACATCGTGGGCTACGACGTGTGGGACGAGAACGTCGGCTGCCCGCAATTCCCCCCAATGGCCGGCGTCAAGGAGCGCCGCGACGAGTTGGACCTCGCGATCGTGCCGGGCATCGACCTCATCGTGGGCGGCACGTATCCGCTCGAAGACGGCGACTACGAAAGCTTCGGCACGCGGCGGCTCACGCGTGTGGGTTTGGCGAAGCTCGACGAGTTGGAGGCCTCCGGAAAGCCGTGGCTGCTGCGCATGAGCTACATCGCGCCGCACACGCCGGTCATCACCCCGCCGCCCAACGACGCGGCCTACGACGAAGCCGCCTGTGCGTTCGATCCCGAGAGGGACGCACCCCACGACGGCATGTCCGCGTACGAGCGCTCCGTGATCGAAACGCAACAGGGCCCGGCCATGTCGCCCCACGAGATCGCCCGCGCGCGGGCGACCTATTTCGGCCTCTGCAACGCGCTCGACGGGGAGGTGGGCCTGTTGCTGGACGCGATCCCGGACGACACCATTGTCATCATCACCGGCGACCACGGCGCGATGCAGGGCGAGATGGGCCTGTGGCAAAAACAGGTCTTCAACCGCAAGGTGCACCAAGTGCCGTTCATCATCCGCGCCCCTGGTCTCACGCCCAGCCGGCGCCGGGACAACATCGACCTGCTCGACACCGGGCCGACGCTGCTCGCGCTCTGCGGCATCGACGCGCCCGACGTGTTCGTGGGCCGAAACGTATGCCAGGACGGTCTGCCGTCGAAGGACATCTTCAGCGCGTTCGGATACGGCGACGAAGGCAGCTACATGTACGAGGCCATCTTCCGCGGCGCCAACTGCCCCCGTCGCATCTGCATCCGCTCCGGCCCCCACCGCCTCGACCTCAGCATCCGCCGCGAGGGCCAATGGCTCGAGGGCGACGACCAAGACGTGTTCTACTGCAACACGGCCAAAGACCCGCAAGAGCACCACAACGCCGCGGCCGACCCCGCCAACGCGGCCATCGTCGACCAACTCCGCAACCGCGTCCTCGAGTGGCACGCGCACACGCACGTGGAGGCGTAGCACTTCAGCTTCCCAGGCAGCTTCGCCGCCATGCGTGCTTCAGAACCAACCGAGTCTTCGAGGTGGCTGGGACCAGGCCGACGCCGGGGCTATAGCTCGATCACCTGGCCCGTCTCGATCGACTTGAGCCCGGCCTCCGCTATGGCCACGTTGGCGCGGCCGACCTCGCCGGGGATTTCCATGGGCGAGCCGTCGCGCGCGGAGGTGAGGAACAGCGTCATCTCGTGCTGCACGTGGCCGCCGCCGGGGGCCTCGACGGTCTGCTCCTCTTCGCCAACGCGGTGGACCTTCACCCCGCCGCCCCAGCTCCCGAACGCGAGCATGCCCTCCGTGCCCCAAATGCGGTTCTCGTTCCAGCGCATGACGCAGGCCGCGCCGTTCGCGTAGAGCCCGGTCGCGCCGCTTTTGTAGTTGATGTTGAGATAGATGTGGTCGGGGTAGTCGTACACGTCCTTGTGCACGAAGTTGCCGCCGGTCGCGTACACGGACTTCGCGTCGCCGCAGACGCAGCCCATGAAGTCGATCTCGTGCACGCCGAACTCGAAGAGTGTGCCGCCGGACAGTTCGATCTTGTGCCGCCAGGGGGCTTGCTTGCCGGGATTGGCGAAGCCCATGCGCGCGACGTGGATCGAGAACGGCTCCCCAATGGCGCCGTCCTTGACCAACTCGATGGCCTTCTTGCACCCGCCGATGTAGCGCAGCACTTGGCCGATCATGAGTGGCGAGCCGGACGCCTGGCACGCGGCGATCATCTCGTCGCACTGCGCCACGGTCAGCGCCATGGGCTTCTCGCA